>CALMZY010000165.1 GCA_937870865.1 uncultured Lentisphaerota bacterium
CCGATCCGCGCCGGACCTGGCCGATCGCATCGGCCGGCTGGCCAACAACCGAACTCTGCTTCCCGAGTGCTCGGCCAACGCCATCCGGCGCGCGGCCGAGTTCACCTGGCAAACCTACAAGGACCGCCTGATCCGGGCCATCACCACCCATGAATGAAACAACCGCATCCCCGCCGCGGCCGCCGGCTGCGAAGCGCTACCAGAGCGGTCTTTGGCGGATCGTTCGCCAATGCATCTCCGGCGTTCAGGCCGGCGGAACAATCCTCGACGCCGGGTGCGGCCACGGCTTCATCAGCGGCGAGATTCTCCGTCTCGGATACCGCGTATGCGGCATCGACATTTCCACCCCCGGCATTGAAATCTGCCGCCGCACCCACCCGGAGGGCACTTTTCATCTGGCGTCCGTCAGCGATCCCGAGATCCGCCGTCTCATCGCCGATCCGGTCGATGCGATCCTCGCAATCGAAGTCATCGAACATCTTTACTCGCCCGCCGGTTTCGCCGAGAACTGCCGCGCCCTCCTCAAGCCGGGGGGATTCCTGGTGATCAGCACTCCCTTCCACGGCTTCTGGAAGAACCTGCTTCTTGCCGCAACCGGCCGCTTGGACAGGCATTTCCAGGCCGACCACGAGGGGGGCCACATCAAGTTCTGGTCGTACAGGGCGCTGGCCACATTCCTGCGAAGTCATGGATTTGAAGTCACCGAATTTCACGGATACGGCCGCGTTCCCCTCCTCTGGAATTCCATGATCGTCAAGGCGGTGAAGACCGCATGAAGGTCTGGCTCCTGACCAACACGCCCAGCCCGTACCAGGTCGAGCTGTTCACGGCGATCCAGCGCGACGGGCGTTGCGATCTCGATGTCCGGTTCATGAGACAGACGCATCGCGGCCGGCCGTGGAATCCCGAGCCGCCGCCGTTCCGGTTCAGGACGCTCGGCGGTATCGGCCCGTCCCTGTGGGCCGATGCGTTCCGGCTTCATCTCCGCGCCCTGATGGACTGCCTGTTCGGCAAGCACGAGCTGTTTGTGCTGTCCGGCCAGTACACCAGCCTCACGTTCGTTGCCTGTTCATGGATTCTCCGACTGCGCCGCAAGCGTTGGGCGATGTGGCTGGAACAGCCCTGGCCCGAGAACTACAGGCCCGCATGGACCCGCAGCGTCACGGCGAAGAGCGGGCTCGCGCGCGCAGTCCGGCGCCGCTCCCTGACGTCGCTCCTGCGCCGCGCACACGCCGTCTTCTGCATCGGTTCGTCCGCCGCGGAAGCCTACAAGGGACTGGGCGCCGACCCCGCGAAGCTGTTCGTCATCCCGTACTGCTGCGACACGAGCCGCTACGCGGCCGCCGACGCGGCGGCGGTCGAGGCGGTCCGCGCGAAGTACCATCTCGGCGGGAAGACGGTCTTTCTCTTTTCAGGCCAGCTGATCGAACGCAAGGGCGTCGATCTCCTGATCCGGGCTTTCGCGGACCTCGCCCGCTCCACGCACGACGTCGCGCTGCTCATCCTCGGCGAGGGCCCGCTTCGGGCCCGCCTCGAAGCCTCCCTGCCGCCGGACCTGAAAACCCGGGTCCATTTCGCCGGTCACGTGGAGCAGGAGGCACTTCCCCCCTGCTTTCACGCCTCGCAGGTGTTCGTTTTTCCGACGCGGCACGACGGCTGGGGCGTCGTGATCAACGAGGCGTGCGCGGCTGGACTGCCCGTGATCTCCACGGACGCGGCCGGCGCGGCGAGGGATCTCGTGGCGGACGGACAGAACGGATTCATCGTGCCTCGCGACGATGGCGATCAACTGGCCGACCGGATGCGCTTCTTCGTTTCGCACACCGATCAAATCCCCGTCTTCGGGGCGCAGGCCGTGCAAAGAGTCTCCTCCTTCTCGGTCGCGCACGGCGCGAAACTCTTCTGTGACGCAGCGTCGGCGACAGCCGGAGACACGTAACGTGAGAATACTGAACGCCATCAATTCGACGAACCCCGCGGGCGGCGGGCCCATCGAGTCGATTGTCCAGGCGCACCTCGCGCTGAAGGACCAGGGACACGAGATCGAGGCGGTCTGCCTCGACGCGCCCGATTCGCCCTGGCTGTCCCAATTACCGTTCCGCGTGCATGCCGCCGGCCCGGCCGCCACGAAATACCGGTACTCGCCGCGCTACATCCCCTGGCTGAAGCAGCATGCCGCGGAATACGACTGCGTGATCGTTCACGGGGTCTGGCTGTTCCCCAGCGCCGGCGTCTGGCTGGCCCTTCGCGGTTCAGGAACGCCGTACTTCGTTTACTCCCACGGCATGCTCGATCCGTCGTTCCGGCGCCTGTTTCCGCTCAAGCACGTGGCCAAGTCCGCACTGTGGAAACTGATCGAGCATCGCGCCATGGAGCAGGCGCGCGCGGTCTTCTTCACGTGCGAGGAGGAACGACGGCTTGCGCGCGAATCGTTCACGCCGTACCGCGTGAAGGAAGCGATCATCCCCTACTGCGTGGGCATGCCGCCCGGCGATCCTGACGCCCAGCGCCGCGCGTTTCTCGGCCGCTGGCCCGAACTGCCATCGAAAAGGATCATCCTGTTCCTCAGCCGCATTCATCCAAAGAAGGGATGCGATGCGCTGATCGACGCCTTTTCGCAGATGGCCGCCCGGGATCCGGCGCTGCACCTGGTCATGGCCGGACCCGACCCGATCCGCTGGCAGGAGTCGCTGCAGCGGCGGGCGCGGGACCTCGGGATCGCGGATCGCGTGACGTGGACCGGCATGCTGACCGGCGACCTGAAGTGGGGCGCCTTCCGCGCAGCGGAGGCCTTCGCGCTTCCCTCGCACCAGGAGAACTTCGGCATCGCCGTCGTCGAAGCGCTCGCCTGCGGAGTTCCCGTGCTGATCTCCAACCGCATCAACATCTGGCGCGAGATCGGGGATGACGGGGCCGGCCTCGTTTCCGATCCGGGGGCGGCGGCATTCGCCGGCAATCTCGCGAAATGGCTCTCTCTTGATCTGGCGCAGAGACAGGCGATGAAGCATAATGCCGCGCGTTGTTTTGCATCGAGGTTTCGAAGCGATCAAGCCGCCGCGAATCTTCTGCAAACGCTGCATAATCACGGAGTAGCCGACAGAGGACCATGAATCAGACGGAACGAGCACCAGTCAGCGTCATCATCCTGACCCTGGACGAAGAAGCGAATATCCGCGCCTGCCTGGATAGCCTTCAATGGGCCGACGATATCATCGTCCTGGACTCCGGAAGCCGGGATCGGACGCGGGAGCTGGCGGGACAGGCAAGACCCGATGTGCGCATTTTCGATCATCTTTTTTCCGATTTTGGCGATCAGAGAAACTGGGCTCTCGACCACACACATCCCCGCCACAGCTGGATACTGTTCCTGGACGCGGATGAACGGTGCACTCCGGAGTGCGCGGACGCGATCCTGTCCGCCATACGGAATCCGGGGAACAGCGCCGGCTTTTACCTGACCTGCCGCAACTTCTTCCTCGGGCGCTGGGTCAAACACTGCACATTCTACCCCTCGTGGCAGCTCCGCCTGCTGAAGGCCGGGCGCGTGCGCTTCGTCAAGGAGGGACATGGCCAGCGGGAGGTAAGCGATGGCCCCCTGCGGTACATCCCGGAACCGTACGACCACTTCGGGTTCAGCAAAGGCATCGAGAACTGGATCGCGCGCCACAACGTGTATTCCACCAACGAGGTCGAACTGATCCACCGGTTGCGCCTGCAGCCGCTGGCCTTGACGGACCTTTTCAGTCTCGATCCGGTCCGGCACCGCAGATGTCTCAAGCGCCTGGCTGCGCGCATCGGATGCCGACCGTTGTTCCGCTTCCTGTACATGTATGTTTTCAGGGGCGGGTTCCTCGACGGATATCCCGGATTTCTCTTCTGCATGCTTCGCGTGTCTCACGAAGTTCATATCACGGCCAAGCTGGCGGAAGCCCGTGCCGCCCGGCCCGCATCAACAACATGAGCCAGACATCCACTCCCCTTGACCAAAAGAAATTCGCCGAGGCGCAGGCATCCGAACTCGGCAACTGGCAGAGCGGCGCCGCCGATCCAGCCCATGTTCAACACGAGTTGGACGAGCACTCGGAAATCGAACGCCCCCTGCGCGAGGTCTTTGGCAACGAGACTTTCGGGCGCGGACTGGAGGTCGGCATCGGCCCGTACAGCCTCGGTTTTCTCGCGGTCCACTTTGCGGACCGGGTCGGCCGGATCGACGGATTGGACCCCCTGCCCCGGCTGGACGTCCGGGTTGCGGATGCCGCGCTTCAGGAACGGGTGGACGAAGCGAGGCGTCGCGTGAACTATATTCAATCCCAGGCCGAGGCCATCCCGGCAGAGACGGCGAGCTACGACATCGTCTCCTGCATCAACGTTGTCGACCATGCCCAGGACCCGGGCCTCATCCTGAAGGAAATCGAGAGGGTTCTGAAGCCCGGCGGACTGTTTGTGTTCGGCGTAAGCACGCTTTCTCAAGTCGGCGAGAGACTGTGGCATTATCGCCGCTGGAAAACGCCGTCCGAATGGCTGTTCGTCGCGCATCCGCATACGTTCCAATGGAACGCGGCGGACGCCTTGCTGCGGACCGTGCCCGGCGAGACGATCTGGCACGACCGCCCGGGGCTCTTTCAGCGGCTGGCCGGCCACGGCCGCATGTCCTTCTGGATCCGGCGAAAGGAAAATGCATGACCGCATGGCGCGAGAGAATCAAGTGGTGGCTCTTCCCCGGACTGAACCTTCACGCCCGGCTTCGAATGAAGACACTGCCTCGCTTCTTTGGAGAAAGCGGCGCGGGCGAGGAACGCTGGGTGCTGGACGCCGGCTGCGGCAACGGCATGCTCACGTATCAAAGCTACCTCAAGGGCAACCGCGTGATCGGCGTCAGCATCAAGGAGCAGGAGGTCGAGCGCTGCCGCAAGTTGTTCAACGGATTCCTGGGCAT
The DNA here is from genome assembly GCA_937870865.1 of uncultured Lentisphaerota bacterium. GTDB lineage: Bacteria > Verrucomicrobiota > Kiritimatiellia > CAIQIC01 > JAGNIJ01 > CALMZY01. The sequence goes on from CALMZY010000165.1 coordinate 4,937, forward strand.
TCCGGAGGACCGGCTGTCGTTCCGCGTTTTGAATCTGTACGAAGTCGGCACGCTCAACCGCGCCTTCGACGAAATCATCTGCTCGGAAGTCATCGAACACATCCGGCGCGACACGGAAATCTGCCGCAGTCTCTGGAACGCGCTCAAACCCGGCGGCGTCCTGCACCTGTGCGCTCCGAACGCGGACCATCCCGACAACGCGTCCGCCGCGCTGGACACGCAGGAGACGGGCGGGCACGTCCGGCCGGGCTATACGATGGACACATACAAAGCCCTGCTGGAGCCGCTCGGCTTCAGAATCGCGGGTTGCACCGGCATCGGCGGACCCGTCCGGCAGTCCTTCAACCGGCGAATCATTCTGTTGCAGGAAGCGCGCCATCCGTGGATGGCGGCGCTCCTGGGAGTGGCGGCGCTTCCGTTCCTCTGGATTGATTCCGCCGACCCGAAGATTCCTTTTTCCCTCTACATCCGCACCGTGAAGGAATCCTCATGAACTGGCAGGAACGATACATTCAGCGGTTCTATCGCGGCCGGCCCGGGTGGATCGACGGAACGATGGAATTCCACCGGATGTGCTCACCATATCTTTCCGCGAAGACCCGCGCGCTTGAAGTCGGCGCTGGCCCGGAAAACCCGACCAGCGAATTCCTGTCGCGCTCGGCGGGAACCGTCGTCGGTCTCGATGTGGACCCCTCCGTCCGGAACAACCGCTTCCTCAAGGAGGCGTACGTATATGACGGGAAAACATTCCCGTTCCCGGACCGATCGTTCGATGTCGCCGTCACGGATTACGCGTTCGAGCATGTGGAGGACCCGCGCGCGCTCTGTCGCGAAGTCCATCGCGTCCTCGTCCCCGGCGGCGCATTTCTTTTCCGGACTCCCAATACGTTCCACTACGTGAGCCTCTTCAGCCGCCTGTTCCCCGACTCCATTTCCCCGTGGCTCAGGAACAGATCCAGCGACCATCCGGTGTACCCGAAATATTTCCGGTTTAATTCGAAGACGACGTGCCGGCAGGTTCTCTTCGAAACCGGGTTCAGCGTGACCACGCTCAAGCTGATCGAAAAGGAACCTTCCTACGGCATGCGATCCCCGCTGCTCTTTCTGCCGATGATGGTTTACGAGCGGATCGTCAATTCATCCGCCCTCTTCCAGTCGCTGCGCGCGAACATCCTTTGCGCGGCGAAGAAGCCATGACCGCGTCGCCAAACATCTACGCGATCTGCGTGGCCCAGAACGAAGCGGACGTGATTGCGGAAAGCGCCCGGTGGGCCAGCCGATTCTGCGAGCACGTCTGGGTCTGGGACCTGGGCAGCACGGACGACACATCGGACCGGCTGCGGAAACTGGACCTGCCGAACGTAACCGTTCAGCGAAGAAACTTCGAGCCGTTCGTGAATTCGATCCGCGGACGTTTCTTCCAAGAGATCAGGGACCGCGTAGCGGCTGGATCGTGGATGTACGTCCTGGACCCCGACGAGTTTTTCGTCGGCGATCCCCATCCTGTCCTGCGCGAGGCGGAGAAAGAGGGCAAGGGTGTCGTGGGAGTCTGGCAGGTGAATTTCCTGCCCACCGAGGAAGAGGCCTCCGAGTTGCGGACGCGCGGAGAAACGGCATGGGCCGCCCTTCCCTTGGAGCGGCGCCTGACGCACTATCGGGTCGAATGGTTTGAGCACCGCTTTGTGCATGTCGTCCCTGGATTCTCCTGGGATTTCTCGGGCCTCTTCAGCGTCTGGCGCGACGGGGCCGGGAGGAAGCTCTCGTTAAGCCGCCATTTCGGTTTTGTTCGCCACTACCGGTACCGGAGCCCCTCACAGGTGCTCAAGCGGTACGGGACGAGGACCGCCCGAAGCAACATGGGCGACACGATGTTTACGTGGACCGATTCCGGCGACTTCTTTCGTTATGTCCGACCGGCGAGCCGGCTGTGCACCTGGAACCCCGACGGCGGCGAACTGGTTGTGCCGTGGATCGAACAACAGCGGGCGCGGGCGGTGTGGACATGGACGCGTGCCGTCCATTTCATGCGGCGGCGCTTGAACGCTCTTCGCGCCCCCGTCCGCCCATCGGCAGAGGGGGCCTTGCCGGAGGCTCCTTTTCTGCTTCGATGCATCCGCGGATTCATCCAGTGCCTGCCCCGTGGGCGGCACAAAATCGTCCGGTGGATTACTCCCTGGGCGGTGAACAGACCGCCCTTCAAGGCCCGGTTCGACGGCGGCAAACAGTTCTTTGTCGCGGCACTGAGCAACCGTGTCGCTCGGGGTTTGTTCTTCTACGGGTTCTACGAACAGGTCCAGACAGCCGTCCTCGTGAAAATTCTCCGGCCCGGACAGGTCGTCATCGATGTGGGGGCCAACATCGGCTACTTCAGCCTCCTGGCGGCGCGCCGCGTCGGATCCGCGGGACGCGTGATTGCGTTTGAGCCGGAACCCGGGAATGCCGCCTTGTTGAGGCAGAACATCGCCCTCAACGGGTATCAGAATGCTCGGGTCGAGGAGGTGGCGATCGGCGCCGCAGAGGGTCGCGTGCGGTTGAGCGCCGGGCGATCCGATTCGCGGGAGGGGGACACCTGCTCGACGGTGTTCGAAAAAACGGACTCTCTGCAAAGCATCATCGATGTCCCCGTCGTCGCGCTGGATCCATACTGCCGGACATACGGGATCGATCGGGTCGACATTCTCAAGATGGACATCGAAGGCGGCGAGGCGAACGCCCTCGACGGAATGCGGCAGGGAATCCGGGAAGGAAAATACCGGCGCGTGTTTCTCGAACTTCATCCGGCACAACTGCGGATGATCGGACGGAATCCGCAGGAGATCCTCGCCGCATTCCTGGAACACGGCTATGCCTGCTGGCGGATGCTCAACTGCCCGCCCGGCGTCCTGAATCATTACTCGACCTCCTATCACGAGTGCCTCCTCTCGCCGTATCGGGGCATGCAGGAGGATGAGTACTGGCCTCACTTTTTCCTGACCGCCAAAGACGTTTCACTTGCCGACGACTAGCCGTGCCGCCGTGAATATCCTCTTTCTCTCTCACTACTTCCCTCCCGAGGGCAACGCCCCGGCGTCCCGCGTTCACGAACTGTGCAAACGCTGGGTGCGCGCCGGCCACGATGTGACCGTCGTCACAGGCGTTCCGAACGTCCCCAACGGCGTGCCCTACCCCGGCTACAGGAACCGGCTGTCCCAGCGTGAAACCATCGACGGCATTCGCGTCCTACGCGTGTGGACGTTCCTGGCGCCGAACAAGGGCACCGTGCGCCGGATCCTCAACTACCTTTCGTTCATGTTCGCCGCCGCAATGGCCGGCCTCGCGGCGCGACGTCCCGATGTGGTGGTCGCCACGTCGCCCCAGTTCTTCTGCGGCTGGGCCGGCGTGATCGTCAGCCGCCTTCGGCGCCTCCCGCTTGTGCTGGAAATCCGCGACATCTGGCCGGAATCGATCGTCACGGTGGGCGCCATGAAGAAGGGGCTTGCGATCCGATTTCTCGAGTGGATGGAACGGAAAATGTACGCCGCCGCCCGCCACATCGTGACCGTGGGCGACGGATACCGGGAGCAGTTGATCGCCAAGGGCATCCCCGCCGGCCGGATCACCGTGATCACCAACGGCGTGGACCGGGACACCTTCCGCCCGCGTCAACCCGACATGGAGCTGAAACAGAGTTTCGGGCTGCGGGACTCGTTCGTGTGCTCCTATATCGGCACGATCGGCATGGCCTGCGGACTCGACATCGTCCTGCGCGCCGCGCGGATCCTGAAGGAGCGCGGACGAAACGATATCCGCTTCCTGCTCGTCGGCGACGGCGCCGTCCGTGAGGACCTGGAGAAGCGGGCCCGTTCCGAGGGGCTCGACAACGTCGTGTTCGCGGGCCTTCAGCCGAGAAGCCGGATCCCGTCGTTCCTCTCCATGTCGGACGCGTCCCTGATTCACCTTGCCGCGAGGCCGCTGTTTGAGACGGTCTTTCCGTCCAAGCTCCTGGAATCCTTCGCCATGCGCAGGCCGATCATTCTCGGCGTTCGCGGCTACGCCGCGCGCCTGCTTCACGATGCCGGCGCCGGGATCGGCATCGAGCCCGAAAATGAACGCGAGTTGGCCGCCGCCGTCGAACGATTGGCGGACGACCGCGCGCTCTCCGAAAGGCTGGGTCGGTCCGGCCTCGAATACGCGGAGAAGCACTTTAGCCTAGACGAACTGGCGTCGGAATACGTAAGAATCCTCCACGCGCAAGTGAACCCATGAAAATCATCAACATTGTCGGCGCCCGTCCGAACTTCGTGAAGATCGCCCCGCTGATGGAAGCCTATCGCCAGCACAAGGCGATCACGCCGGTCCTGGTTCATACCGGCCAGCACTACGACAGCAAGATGAGCGACCTGTTCTTTCACCAGCTCGGCATCCCGCAGCCGGACTTGAACCTCGGCGTCGGCAGCGCGTCGCACGCTGTGCAGACCGCGGAAATCATGAAGGCGTTCGAGCCCGTCGTCCTGGAGCACAAGCCGGACCTCGTCCTCGTGGTCGGCGACGTGAACAGCACGATCGCCTGCGGCCTAGTCGCCGTGAAGCTCGGCGTCAAGCTGGTCCACGTCGAGGCGGGCCTCCGCAGCTTCGACCGAACCATGCCCGAGGAAGTCAACCGCGTGCTCACCGACTCGATCAGCGATTTCCTGTTCTGCACCGAGAAGAGCGGCGTCGACAATCTCGCCCGGGAGGGCATCGCCGCCGACAAGGTGTTTCTGGTCGGAAACGTGATGATCGACGCGCTCCTCAAGCACAAGGCCGCCGCTGAAAAGTCGTCCATCGTCCGCGACATGAAACTGGAATCGGGCCGCTACGCCGTGCTGACGCTTCACCGGCCGGCCAACGTGGACGACCCCGACGTGTTCGACCGGATTCTCGACGCGCTGGACGTCATTCAGCGGGATATGCCGGTCGTGTTCCCGATTCACCCCCGCACGCGGAACAATCTGAAAGACTCGGCGCCGGGCAAACGCGTGCAGGAAATGAAGAACCTCGTGATGACGGATCCGCTGGGCTACCTCGATTTCCTGAAGCTCATGAGCGAAGCGCGGATTGTGCTGACGGATTCCGGCGGCATCCAGGAGGAAACCGCCATCCTGAAAGTTCCCTGCGTCACCCTGCGCGAAAACACGGAGCGTCCCGTTACGGTCGATACCGGCTGGAACCAGGTCGTGGGCCGCGACCCCGAACGGATTATCGCCGCGTATCAACGGGCGTTTTCCCGTCCGAAGGACGCGGGCGAACGGCCGCCGCTCTGGGACGGTCACGCGGCCGAGCGAATCGTCAGGATTCTTGCCGATCGCTGCGGCGGCTGAACAGCCTGCCGGCGATCCGTCCGAGGCGAAGCAGGCGGTAGACAAAAAAGAGCTTCGCGGACAACCGGGCTTTTTCGCATTCGATCCCGGTCGGAGTCAGAACCAGGTCCGCCGCAAACGCCAGCCGATCCTTCAGGCTCGTCATCATCTTCCAGGCGAGCCGCCACGTCTCCCCACCCCCGCCCTGCTGACATCCCACGCCTTCTCCCAGGCGGGCTTTCAGCTCTTCCACAAGCGCTCGCACCGCCCCGTCCCCGTTCGCATTCACGGGAACCATTACGCCGAGAACCTCGCGAACGAGGGCCAGCGCCACCACCACCATTCGCCGTTTTCCAGCACCCTCCGCCCTCGCCAGCACCCCTTCCCAATCCAGCTCGCCGGCAACACGAATCATTTCCGCCAGGTCACAAAGCAGCGAGAGCTGATCCCATCCATGCTTGGCGCCGTGCGCGCACAGGAACAGGAACATGTCTTCCTGTCCGAGCGTCCGGACAAGCACCCCCTCCAGACTCGCCGTGACGGATCGCGACCACAGCGCGCTCTCGTCCTTCTCGAAGGAGTAAAAGCCCGGCAACAGACGCCAATGGACATCTACAACGGAACGGTCCTGGCTCCGGATGAAACAGCGCTCGGTGCGATACCGGATCAGCGCCTTCTCCTGCATACCGTTCAAACGGAAGTGCGGCTCGTATCCTTCCGCGACGAGAATTTCAGACAGCCGGGATACATCGCAGGCGTGAACCAGCAGATCCAGATCCGTGAACTGCCGGAGCGACAAGTCGCCGTACAGCGTCGAGGCGAGGACCGGCCCGCGAACAAACATCACGGGAAGGGCCTGCCCGTCGCACAGGGCCGCGAGACGCTTTAACTCCTCGACACGCCCCATATTGCGGGCGGCATTCGAGAGATACAGATCCTTGAGCTTTGCCCGGACGGCGGATGGAATCCATTCGTCCGCCGCAGAAAGTTGTCCATGGAGGACCGGGACCACCCGGTGGCGCATGGCCAAGTCGAGCCATCGATCCCAGTCGACGCCGCGGGCATCGGGCGCGGGCGCTGACGCGTCATGTCTCCGGCGGACGCAGGAAATCAGGCAGCCCATTTCGGCATGGGCCGGTTCCTGCCGTTCCTGTTCCCGGGTCGAGCGCATAAAAAAAAAGCAGCCGCGGCCTTTTGAGCCGCGGCTGCCATGATAACAGATGAATTACTTCTTCGTCACCAGTGCGCGCACGGCGTCGAGCTGGCCCGCGCTGCCGAGCTTCACGTTCTTGCCCGCGATGAACTTCGCGTATTCCTTCATGAAGACCTTTCCGGGCGGACGCAGGTCGAAGTTCGCCGGATCGTCGCGGAACGCCTCGCGGTGCACGCGGCACCACACCAGGCGGCCGTCCGTGTCGATGTTGATCTTGGTCACGCCGAGTTCCGCGGCGCGCTTGAACTGATCGGCATCCACGCCCTTGGCGCCCTTGAGCTGGCCGCCGGCCTTGTTGATGCGCTCCACTTCATCCTGCGGGACACTGCTGGATCCGTGCATGACGAGCGGGAAGTTCGGGAGGCGCTTCTGGATCTCGGCCAGGACGTCGAAATGCAGGCCCTGGGAGCCGGAGAACTTGAACGCGCCGTGGCTGGTGCCGATCGCGCACGCGAGGCTGTCGCAGCCGGTCTTCTTGACGAATTCCTGCGCCTGCGCGGGGTCCGTGAGCTTCGCATCGGACTCGGAAACCTTGACGTGCTCTTCCACGCCGCCGAGCTTGCCGAGTTCCGCCTCGACCACGAGGCCCTTGGCATGGGCCGCGTCGACAACGCGCTTGGTGATCTCGATGTTCTTCTCGAACGGCTCGGCGCTGGCGTCGATCATGACGGAGCTGTAGAAGCCGCTATTGATGCAATCCATGCAGGTCGCCTCATCGCCGTGGTCCAAGTGAACGGCGAACACGGCGTCCGGGAAGATCTCGTCGGCCGCCTTGATCATGGCCTCGAGCATCATCTTGTTCGTGTAGGAGCGTGCGCCCTTCGAAAGCTGAATGATGAACGGGGCCTTGCTGTCGATGTTGCCCTGAAACAGGCCCATGGTCTGCTCCAGGTTGTTGATATTGTACGCGCCGATCGCGTACTTGCCGTAGGCGTGTTTGAACAACTGCTTGGTTGTAACGATCATGTATCTATTCCTTTCGTGGGCAGTTAATGTTGAAAAGTGCTTCTTTCTTTTCTCTCCGCCATCCTTTTAGTTCGATCTCTCTTTTTCGGGCACTGCTTTTATCTGGATAAATCTCGTAATGGCGCAACTGCACGGGTCTTCCGTATCGCGTCCACCTCGCGCCCTTGCCGGCATTGTGCTCTGAAATCCTCTCGTTGAGATTAACTGTAATCCCCACGTAGTAGGATCCATCCGAGCACTCCACGATATATGTCAACCAGCCCTTCGTCGCTTCGCCCCTCCCTTCGGCCTGAGCCTCAGGGCGAAGGCAGGGTCATTCGTCGGCTAGCTTGCCATGAGGAGGCTGGCACAAGCCGTGCCTTCACCCCATGCGAACCGGCCCTTCGTCGCTTCGCTCCTCCCTTCGGCCTGAGCCTCAGGGCGAAGGCAGGGTCATTCGTCGGCTAGCTTGCCATGAGGAGGCTGGCACAAGCCGTGCCTTCACCCCATGCGAACCGGCCCTTCGTCGCTTCGCTCCTCAGGGTCATTCCTCGCATGGCTTGCCATGACGAGCATGGCGAAGCCATGCGAGGAATGGTGGAGCGGAGGAGAGTCGAACTCCCGACCCCCACGTTGCGAACGTGGTGCTCTACCAACTGAGCTACCGCCCCATCTTTCTGCCAGCGAACGGCGGAATATAACAAGCGAACCCGCGCGGGGCAAGGGGTTTCAGGGGCAGGATTTTAGCACAAATCAGGCCTAAATCGCCGATTCAACCTTCGCGCGCGTGCCGGAAACCAGCCGCCGGGCCTCGTCCTGCGACGGTGACTCCGCGGTGATGCGGATAACCGGTTCGGTATTGGAGCGGCGGACGTGGACCCAGCTTTCGCCGAAGTCGATGTAGACGCCATCCAGAAGGTTCATCTTCTCGCCGGCGAATTCCTGGCGCAACGCGCGCAGGATGACGGGCGCCTGTTCGCCGCGGATCCTGATCTTGTCCTTCACGAGAAAGAAACGGGGAATCGCCGCGCGGAGTTCGGACACGGTCTTTCCGGACATCGCCAGGTGTTCCAGAACGATGGCCATTCCCGCGTAGCTGTCGCGGCACGGATGGATCGCCGGGATGATCACGCCGCCGATGTTCTCTCCCCCGACGACCGCCCCGATCTTGAGCATGGTTTCGCAGACGTTGATCTCGCCGATCTTCGTCCGCACCACTTCGCTCCCGCATTGCCGGGCCGCCAATTCCACGCTCCTGCTCGTGCAAAGGTTGATCGCCACCGGCCCTTGGGAGTGATGGGAAAGGACCTGCTGGATCGCAAACGCCAGCGTGAGGTCCTCGCCGATCGGCTCGCCCTTTTCGTTCACGATCGCCAGGCGGTCGCCATCCGGGTCCTGCGCAAAACCCAGATCGCACTTCTCCTTCACCACCGTTTCGCAAAGCTGACGCAGGTTCTCCGGCAGCGGCTCCGGCTCCCGCTCGAAAAAGCCGGACGGCTTGTCGAACACGGGAACGACCTTGCAGCCGAGCAACCGTTCCAGGAAGGGAACGGTGTGGAGCGCCCCAACCCCGTTGCAGCAATCCACGGCAACCTTGAATGACTTTTTGCGAATCAAATCGGCGTTCACGTAATCGAGCACCCGCTGGAAATGTGTCTCCATCGGCTCGGTCTCGACCGCCGCGGCGGGGATATCGCTCTCGGGGACCAGCGGGAAGTCCTGCTGGTGGTAGATATCGAACAGTTCCTGCGCGCGCGTTTCGCTGAGGAAAAGACCTGTCCGCTCGACGAACTTGAGGGCATTCCACGGCGACGGGTTATGGCTGGCGGTGATCACGATCCCGCCGCGCGCGCCGAGGGCCTTCGTGAGAATCAAGGCCGTCGGCGAGGGAACGACGCCGGCAAGGATGGGCTTGCATCCAACGCTCTGGAGTCCGGCGACAACAGCCCGCTCGATCATCGCGCCCGAGGGCCGGGTGTCGCGCGCAACGACCACGGCGCCACGCCCCACGAACGTGCCGAAGGCCTGTGCAAACGAAGCCGCAACCTGCGGCGTGAAGGAATCGCCCACCACACCTCGCACGCCCGACACGCCGACTTTGAGAGCTTCCTTCATTTGAAACCTGCCTGCCCGCCGGAGGCGGGTCCGCCTTGGGCGGAAAACCTGAAACCTGAGTTCATGCAGAAGACCCTCTACACTTCCTGTTCAATCACCCGCGATGTTTCCTCCGCCCGCTGTTCGGCGACCGCGCGGTTTCTCGCCTCGGAGATCACGCGGATCATCTGCTCCGTCTGGGAAACCCGCGCATGGACCCAACCGTCCTCCCAATCCACCCGGATTCCATCCGTCAAATCGGCATGTCCGTCACCCCGCTTCTCCAAACGCCCGCGCAGGACTTCCAGGGCACGGTACCCTTTGCGCGAATCGCAGAGGACCCGCCTTTTCACGATGTGGTAATGAGGCAGCCCCCGGATCATCTCCGACAGGGGCTTGCCCTTTTCGGCCATGGCTTCGAGGACCAGCGCCATCATCAGGAACCCATCGAACGCGCGGCTGAACCCGGGCAGGGCCACGCTGCCGCTCCCCTCGCCCCCGAGGATTCCCTGCTCGTCCATCAGCGCGGACACGACATAGGCCTGCCCCACCGGGGTCTTGACCACGGTGGAGTTCCGCCGCCGGGCAATATCGTCGATCGCGCGGGTGGTGCAGCAGTTCGCCACGATCGTGCCCGCCCTCCGGCCCAGGACATGGTCCGCGATCACCGCAAACGTATATTCCTCGCTGGCCGGCTCGCCGTCCTCCGTGACCAGGGACATGCGCCCCATGTCGCTGCTCAGCACGAAGCCCACGTGCCCGCCCAGCCGCTGGATGATCGAAGCCATCTGCAACGCACTGCGCGGCCGCGGCTCCGCCTCCCGCGCCAGGTAGCCGGACGGCTGGGCGTTGATCGGCACCAGCGAGAAGCCGAACCGGGCGGCAAAAGGCTCCAGGAAGGAACAGCCGGCGCCGCCGACCGGGTCAATCAGAACGGTAAACCCGGCCTTGCGGATGGCGTCGACGTGGATGTGCTTTTCCAGCGCGTCAAAATACGGAGCGGTGAAATCGCTGGCATTCAGAACGGTCCCCATGTGTTGCCAGTCCTCTTTCCGGAAATCACCCGCGTGGAAGACGTCCAGCACGTTTTCCCCGCCGAGGGGCGACAACAACGACCCGTCCGACCCGATCAGCGTCAGCGCGTTCCAGCCCATCGGGTTGTGCCCGCCGGAAATCGAGAGCGCGCCGGCGGCCTTCATGGGGACGACGGAGAACTGCACGATCGGCGTGGGGCAGATTCCGAAATCGATCACCTCGCAGCCGGCGCTGAGCAGGCCGGAGACCACGGCCGAATGAATCATCGGGCTGGAATACCGGGTGTCCCGGCCGATCAGGACGCGGCGGCCTTCCGCGAACGTCGCGAACGCCGACGCGAAATCAATCAGCACCTTCGGCGCGAGAGACTCGCCGACGAAACCGCGAATGCCGAAACTGGAAACTCGCAGGGTTCTCATTCTTCACGTGTCCCGAGTTCACTCTACCGTTTTTACCCGGCGGCGACAGCACCTATTTATTTGACGCCGGGCCCGGCCTCGGGAGCCGACCGAGCCTTTCTCCGCTCGTCCATCCGCATCATCCAGATACAGAGCTCGTAGAGACCGACCAGGGGGAGCGCCATCAGGAGTTGGGAGAACACGTCCGGGGGCGTCAGCGCGGCGGCCACGATCAGGATGGCCACGATGGCGTGCCGGCGCAACGCCCGAAGCCGGTGGGAACTGACGAGGCCCAGTTTCCCCAGCGCGAGCAGGAAAGCCGGCAATTCGAAGACCAGCCCGAATCCGATCAGGAGCTGAATGGAAAAGGTCACGTAGCTGGTCACGGTCCATTCGGGTCGAATCCCGAGCCAGCCGTGCAGGCCGAACATGATCTTGAGCGCCGCCGGCAAGGTGAACACGTACCCGAACAGCACGCCCGCGACGAACAGGGCGATCGCGAAACCGCCCGTTCCCAGCACCACCTTCTTCTCCCCGGCCTTCAACCCCGGAAAGACAAAGGCCCCGACGAGCAACACGATCAGCGGCGAGCTGAAAAGAAGCCCTGCCCACAAGGCGATCTTCAGGCTGACGGTAAAAGCACCGGCGACCTCCAGCGACCGGAGGAACTGGCCGGGGTTGTCCGTGACGATCCGCAGCGGCCGCTCGAGCCACGCCATGATTCCCGGCGTCAACGGAACGGCGACCGCCATGCCTCCCGCCAGCGCGGCAAAGCACCCGATCAAGGTCCAGCGAAGATCCTCGAGATGCGCCAGGAACGGCTTCGCTCCCTGAACTTCGGGCGTTGCGATGTCACCGGGCTGAGTCATTCCCCGAGTCTTTCCGTTCCTCCGATCCGCGGGGCGGCTGATCCCCGCGGGCGATTTCATTGGAGACATCCCGCGCGGCACGGCGGAACTCCTCCAAAGCCTTGCCCAGACTGCGCGCAACGGCCGGAAGATTCTTCGACCCGAACAGAAGCAGAACGACAACGAAAATTAAAAGGACTTCGCCGGAGCCGAAGGAACCGCCAAGCAGAGAAAGGGAAATCGAATCGCCGATTGCAGGCATGTTCATAACGCTATCTTACTCTGAATGGGACATGATGCAACTGCATGGCTGCGGCTGTGAGAGAGATTTCTCGTCCCGACTCCTGGAGGGCTGGACTCGAAATGACAGGATTCCGTGCACCTCAGTCCTTAACCACGAATTCACACGAATCAACACGAAGTGAAACCGTCCTCAATTCGTGTGCATGGGTGTCCATTCGTGGTTCATCCTTCTTGGTTGCAGGCGTCAGAAACGACCATCCTCGAAACTCTCTCTGTTCGCCAATTTATCAACGCGTTACTCCGCATGCCGTTTGTCGGTCAACCATTCGTGAACAGCCCGAACCGTCCACGCGCTAGCCGGCCGGTTGTGCGAAAGCAACAGCTGCCCTATGTTCCACTTGCCTTTGCGATCACGAATGATGGACAACGTGGCGCGCTCCGGCCGCAGCACTTTGTAGATGTAGAGCCGTCTCGTTCTTACCCGTTGGAGATATCCCCCAACACAGTTGT
>CALMZY010000166.1 GCA_937870865.1 uncultured Lentisphaerota bacterium
GTTGCGACTACCTGTTCCAGGGCGCGTTTGTCCCGCCGGGCCTGCACGAAATCAGAATACGCTATCGCGGTCCGCGTGCGCCGCTGGTCTGCCAGCTCGCGGGCTGGGCGTTATGCCTGGCCGCGCTGGGCCTGATGGGGGTGGAGCGGAAGTCGCCCCAGGCTGTGAACCCATGAATTCATCCCGGCCGAAAATCGTCATGTTCAACCCGCTGGCGTCGCCGAAGATGCCCTATGACGGCCCGCCGCTCTCGATCCTCGCCGCCGTCTGCATGGTCGATCTCGAGAAGTTCGACGTCAAAGTAATCGACTGGCACTACAAGGATTTCGAGAAGCGCCTTGCCGCGGAGTGCGCGGATGCCATGGTGTTCGGCGTCACCTGCATGACCGGGTACCAGATCGGGACCATGCTCGCCGCCGCGCGCCTGGCGAAACAGGTGAATCCCTCGATCGTCGTGGTGTGCGGAGGGTCCCACCCGACCCTCATGCCGGAGCAGACGCTGGAGAACCCGCTGATCGATTGCGTGGTCGTCGGGCAGGGTCCGCGCACCTTCAAGAACCTGGTCGAACGCCTCGCGGAGGGGAAGAGCCCTGAAGGCGTGCCCGGCGTCGGCTTCAAGAAGGACGGCCGCATCGTGATCAACGAGGCCGCCCAGCGCGAGGACATCAACAACTTTCCCCGCTACCCGTACCACCTGCTGGACAACTACGAGGATTACCTCGTCACAACCCGTTTCGCGAAGCGGGCCGCGTACATGCTGACGTCCGAGGGATGCCCCAGCAACTGCTCCTTCTGCGGCGAAGCGGCGCTCTACAAGCGCCGGTGGATCGCGCTCAAGGTGGACCGGGTGATGGACGAGCTCGCGGAGCTGAAACAGCGGTACAACATCGACGGGGTTGTGATCGCCGATTCGAATTTCTTCGTGGACGAGCGCCGGGTGGCGGAGTTCTGCCGGCGATTGATCCCCCTGGGCATCACGTGGGGCGGGACCTCCGCGCGAAGCGACCAGTTGAGGCGCTACAAGGACGAGACCTTGCAGTTGATGAAGGACTCGGGGCTCGACGGCATCTTCCTCGGCGTGGAGTCCGCGAGCGACGAGACGCTCAAGGTCATGAATAAGGGGGCGGTCATCTCCGACACGGTGGTGGCCTTGCAGCGCGCGAAAAAGTTCGGATTCGACATGCAGTGCTCGTTCGTCGTCGGCGTGCCGGGCATTGACGTGGAGAAGGACTTCAAGAATACGATGAAGTTCATCAACGATCTCCGCCGGCAGGAGCTGGCCTCCCAGTTCCACGTGTTCATTTACACGCCGCTGCCGGGGACCCCGTTTCTTCCGGCCGCGGTGCAGCAGGGGTACACGGTCCCCGCGAAGCTGGAGGACTGGATCAGCTACGAATTTCACGCCCACAGCCCGCCGTGGGTGCCGAAGAAGTACGCCGGGATCACGGACCAGCTTTCCGTGTATTTCATGTTCCTGTCGGGCAACGCGCGCACGGTGGTCCGGAGCGTCGCGCCCCGCCGCCTGATGGGACTTGCCCTGCTGGCCGAGCGCGCGGTCTATCACCTCAGCGCGTTCCGGGTGCAGCACGGCTTCTACAGCCTGCCGATCGAGTTCAAGGTGGCGAAGTTCGTTCTCCTGCACAAGTCGTTGTTCTTCGGCGACAAGAAACTGCTCTTCTGACCATGAGCCCTGAACACAACAAGCCGGCCTTGTCCGTCGTGATCCCGACCATGGGGAGGCCGATCCTGATCCAGACGCTCGAATCGCTGGCCCGTTCGGAGGGATTCGACTCCATGGAGATTGTCGTGGCGGGGTGGGTGGCGGAGGGGCCGGTTCTCGCGGCGCTGAACAAGCTGGTCGAACAGCATCCGTCGATCATCCACCTGCCGGTCTCCTTTGCCTCCGGCGACTCGAGCGAGAAGAAGAACGCGGGTTTCAAGGCGAGCCATGCGGACATCGTGGCGTTCCTGGACGATGACGTGGTGGTGGCGAAAGACTGGCCCCTGCGGATGCGGGAGACTTTCGACGATCCCTCCGTGGGGCTGGTCAGCGGGCCCAGTCTCGTGCCGGACGATATCTCGCCGATGGCTCATCTCGCGGGGGTCGCGCTGGCCTCCAAGGCGGCCGGATATGTTTCCAGCCGCTATCTGCAGGGGAACCCGGAGCCGCGCCGGATCACGTGGTCGCGGATCATCGGGTGCAACATGGCCTACCGCCGGCCCGTCCTCGAGGAAATCGGCCTTTTCGATCCGGCGTTCTGGCCGGGAGAGGAAATGATCGCTTCGTTCCGCGCGATGAAAAAAGGGTACGTCCTGATGTTCAACCCGAAGGCGTACGTGTACCACTATCCGCGCGAATCGCTGGGCCGGTTCTGGAAACAGATCTACGGGTACGGGGCCACGCGAATCCGGCTGGTGCGCGGCGGCTGTGACCTCGAGCCGACAACCCTCGTGCCCGGGGCCTGGG
The DNA here is from genome assembly GCA_937870865.1 of uncultured Lentisphaerota bacterium. Lineage (GTDB taxonomy): Bacteria > Verrucomicrobiota > Kiritimatiellia > CAIQIC01 > JAGNIJ01 > CALMZY01. Next base: position 2,468 of record CALMZY010000166.1, read on the forward strand.
TGCTCTCGCTGGTCGTGCTCGGCGCCGGGGCGTTCTTCTCGAACGTCTTCCTGTGGCTCCTGCTGCTGAATCTGCTGCTGTACCTCCTCGCGGATGCGTGGATCACGTGGTCGAAATTCAGAGAGACGCGCCGCGGCATCGATCTGCTCCTGATCTTCCTGGTGCCGGTCATGCACCTGAGCTACGGCGTTGCGGAGTGGGTCGAGCTGTTCCGTCCCGGCCGGGACCTGAGCGAGAAATCACCGGCTGTGCGATGAGAGGAAGACTTCCATCTCCTGGATGCCATGGGGCGTGCCCATGTCCAGCAGGGGCGGATCCGCAAGATAAACCTGCAGGATGCGCAGCCAGGACATGACGGGGAAAACATCCTCTTCGAGGGACAGGGCCTTGTCCGGCGTGATGTGCCGCATCGTTTCCTGGTTCATGATGTAGAGGCCGCCGTTGACCCAGCCCGCCGCGCGTTCCTTCTTTTCGAGAAAGGCACTCACCAGCCGCGAGTCGTCGAACTCCACCGTTCCATACCGGCCCGCCTGGGCGACGGGCGTCACGGCCATCGTCACCGCGGCGCTCGAGAGCCGGTGCGTTTCCATGAACTGATACCAATCGATCATCGGAAGCAGGGTGTCCCCGTTGACGACCACAAAAGGGTTGGTCTGGATGAATTTCTCGACGTACTTCAGACCGCCGGCAGTCCCGAGGGCCTCGGGCTCTTCGGACAGCGTGATCGTCATGCCCGCCGGGGTGTTCGCCTCGACCCACTCGCGGACCGAGGACGCCATGTAGCCCGCGGCCACGTGCACGGCATGGATTCCCGCGGACGCCAGCCACTTGAGCTGCCAGGAAATGAAAGGCTGGCCGTTGATCGGAATGAGCGCCTTCGGCGTGTCCGGATACAATTCGCGGAGCCGCGTTCCCTTTCCCCCGGCCAGAATGATCGCCTGCATACTTTAAGAGCTCTCCAACGGGTATGTTTCCAGAGATTGCTAGCTGATTTGCGAACCTCTCGGCAATAACATTCTGCGCTCCTTTGCAGATTCCTCCGGG
>CALMZY010000167.1 GCA_937870865.1 uncultured Lentisphaerota bacterium
CGCTGTTCCTCGTCGATGATCACGAGCCCGAGATCCTTGAACTTCACGTCCTTCTGGAGCAGGCGGTGCGTGCCGATGACGATGTCGACCGCGCCCTCGTTCACGCGCCGGACGGCGGCGGACTGCTGGGCGCGCGTGCGGAAGCGGCTGAGCATTTCGATGGACACGGGATACGCCGCCATGCGCTCGATGAACGTGTCGAAGTGCTGCTGGGCGAGGACGGTCGTTGGGACGAGGACGGCGACCTGCTTGCCGTCCATGACGGATTTGAACGCGGCGCGCATGGCGACCTCGGTCTTGCCGTAGCCGACGTCGCCGCAGATCAGCCGGTCCATCGGCCGGCGGCTCTCCATGTCCTGCTTGGTGTCGAGGATGGCCTGGTGCTGGTCGTCGGTTTCCTGGTAGGGGAACGCGGCCTCGAACTCGTGCTGCCAGGCGCCGTCCTTGGAGAACGCGTGGCCGCCGAGAGCTTCGCGGTGGGCGTGGGTTTCGAGGAGCGCGGACGCGAGGTCGCGCACGGCGTTCTCGGCCGCGAGCTTCTCGCGCGTCCACCGCTTGCCGCCGAGCGCGTGCAGGTCCGGCCGCCGCTTGCCGACCCCGACGTAGCGGCTCAACAAATGCGTCTGCGAGACCGGGACATAGAGCTTGGCCTTCTCCGCGTACTCGATCGCCAGCACCTCCTGCTCCTGGCCGTCGAACTCGATTTCGTAGAGGCCCAGGTACTTGCCGATCCCGTGGTCCACGTGGACCACCAGTTCGCCGGGCTGAATGTCCGTCCAGTCGGCGATCCGGGCGCCGGTCGCCTCGCGCGCGCCGGGCCGTTTCCCGTGAAGCTCGTACCGGCCGGGAAGGTTTTTGCGGAAGCCGTACAGGTCGGACTCCGCGATGACCGTCAGGTTGAGGGGTTCCGAAACGAAGCCCTCGGAGAGGGGGTTCACGCGGACATGGATGTTCCGGCCGGGCTTGTAGATTTCCCGGAAACGGTCGCGGACGCCCTCCGTGTTGAAGAAGAAATACACGTGACGCCCCTGCGCGGCCTGCCGCTCCAGTCCCTCCACGAACTTTCTCCGCGCGCTGTCGAGAACGTCCGGCTGAAGCGCGTCGCCCCGCTCGGGGCGGGACAAGCCGGCGGGTGTGGGCAGTCCCTCGCAAGGCTTCAGGTCCAGATCGAACGACGGCTCGGACTGGGCGGAGTCGAGGCCGATCACGAGCTGGCCGCCCTTGAAAGAGCGCTCGGCCCGCAGGCGCAGGTCGTCGTAGCGGGTTGTTCTGTGCTTTGCGTCCAGCGCGCCGAACATCTCGGCGTGATGGAAGAGGCTGTCGGGTTCGGACCATGTAATCAAGGTGTCTTGGGGAAGGTAGGACAGGAGGTCGGAGAGAACGTCGAACGTCGAACTTCGAACGTCCAACGCCGAAGGGGACGAGGCTGGCGCTCCGCATCCCGCTCGCTCACTTCGATGTTCGGCGTTCGGCGTTGAGCGTTCGGCGTTCCCCTTGACCGTCTCCTCCGCCGGTGCCAGCACCACCGACGACAGCCGTTCAATCGACCTCTGCCCCACCGGATCGAACGTGCGAATGGAATCGAGGACCGGCCCGAAGAATTCCATCCGGATGGGCCAGGGTTCGGTCGGCGGCCAGATGTCGATCAGTCCGCCGCGGCGTGACGCTTGTCCTTTCTGAAGCACTTCGGCTTCGAAGCTGTAGCCGGCCTGGTCGAGGCGCGCGGCCAGATCGTCGAGATCGATCTCCTGTGTCAGGGAAAGCTCCAGGCTGAACTTGCGGATGAAATCGGGTGCCGGCGCCGGCTGGAGCAGGGCTTGGATGCAAGTGGAGATGATCAGCGGTTCCGTGGATTTCAGGCACCGCTGAAGCGTCTTCAGCCGGTCGCCGATCAAATCGGGCGGTGGCTGGCCCGAGCGCCCGGGCGTGGATTCCCGCGCCGGGAAGAAGGCGATGCGGTCTTCGCGGCCGCCCGCGATGGCAACCGTGTCCTGCTGAAAAAGGTCGAGCGATTTCGGGCTGTCGAGTATCCATAAAACATTTGAACGCAATTGGTTATGGATAGACAGGGCGAGATAGGCCTGGGCGGACAGGGGCAGCGACTGGACAAAGCACGGCCTCCCCGCGCGGAATTTCTCCGCCAGGTGTCGCGCGTCTTTTTCGGACAGACTGAACGTTCCCAAGGGATCGTTCATCGGCAGGGAAAGTACGCTTGGCCGTAGACTCCGTCAACCCGCGCCGCTTGACGTGCTCACAAATCACACATATACTGTGTACACAGTGAATGTGGAGGAAAGACGATGAAAAACGTGACGCTGGCGGTGGAGGACAAACTACTCGAAGACAGCCGCGAATACGCACAACGGCATCACACAACGTTGAACGCCATGGTCCGGACATTTCTGCGGCAAACGGTGACGCGCTCTTCCCCCGAGAATTGGATGAAGGAACTCTTCCGGCTGGCTGATGAGGCGCATGGGAACTCGCGTGGTTGGAAATGGAACAGGGAAGAGTTATATGACCGCAAAGTACTTCGTTGACACGAACATCTTGCTCTATGCCGTCGACGAAGGGGCGGGTGCAAGACACGAGGCGGCTCGCGTCATCCTCGACGAGATTCCCCCGGCGAGGCAGAAGGTCATTTCAACTCAAGTCTTGCAGGAGTTCTATACAGCAGCGATCCGGAAATTGAGTTTCGCGCCTACGCGAGCTCGGGAACTTACCATGCTATGGGCGAATCTGGAGGTCGTCCGGATTGATCTGGAAGATGTGATGGGCGCGATTGACTGCAGCATCCTCAATCGAATTTCATTCTGGGATGCGCTGATCGTGACTGCGGCCGGCAAAGCCAACTGCGAAACGCTCTGGACCGAGGATCTGAACCACGGGCAAATCATTCAGGGCGTGCGGATCGAGAATCCGTTTCTGAAGTCTTCCTCATCCGGGCCGTCCATGGTCCGGGAATCCTCTGCCAAGCGCCGTCCCCGCCGCGGAAAACGTGACGAGTTGTACCGCGTGTGATTCTTCCCACCCCTGGATTGAACCGCGGATGACGCGGAGCGCACGGATTGGAAGACGGCAATAGCCACTTGAACCGCACGCGATTTCAGGAAGCCTGAGGCGGGAGGTCTTCCTGTTCCAAGTTCCACGTTTCAGGTTCCAAGTTGAGGAAGCGGAGACGTCCTGTCTGCTCTTCCTCGCGGTCAACTTGGAATTTGGAATCTGGAACTTGGAACTGCCTTAGAACGACTTGCGCAGGTGCGACGGCAGGATGTGGAGTTCGTCGCGGTACTTGGCGATCGTGCGGCGGGCGACGGTGATGCCTTTTTCCTTCAGCATGGCGACCATAGCCTGGTCGGAGAGCGGGTTCGTGGTGTCCTCGGCGGCGACGATCTGGGCGATGGTGTCCTTGATGGTCTTGTTCGACACCTCGACGCCGTCGGCGTTCTTGTAGCCGGGTGTGAAGAAGTACTTCATCTCGAACGTGCCGCGCGGGGTTTGCATGTACTTGTTGGCGATCGCGCGGCTGACGGTGGTTTCGTGGATGCCGAGCAGCGAGGCGATTTCGACCATCGTCAGCGGCTTGAGGTGCGAGATGCCGTGCTCGAGGAACTCGCGCTGGACCCGGACGATCTCGCACGCGATGCGGTAAATGGTCTGCTGCCGCTGGTGGATGCTCTTGATCAGAAGGGCACCCGCGCGGATCTTGTCGCGGACGTAGGTTTTCACCTCGTTGCTTGTGCCGGCGTCGTCCATCAGCTGGCGGTATTGCTTGCTGATAAACAGATGGGGGATCTGGTCGCGATTGAGGATGATCACGTACTCGTTGCCGACCTTCTGGACGACGACTTCAGGCAGGACGTACGCGGGGGCTTCCGCGGTGAACATGCGGCCCGGCTTGGGCTCAAGCGTGCCGATGAACCGGGCGGCCTGCTGGATTTCCTCGATGGACACTTTCAGGTTCTTTGCGATGAGCGCGTACTTGCGGGCGCCCAACTCGTCGAGGTGGTTGCGGACGATCGTTGCGACCAGCGAATCGTCCTTGCCGAGGCGTTGAAGCTGCAGGAGCAGGCATTCCTTCAGGTCGCGCGCGCCCACGCCGATGGGGTCGAACTCCTGGATCATCGCCAGCAGTTCGCGCAGGCGCTCCAGCTCGAACCCGGTGTTCTGGGCGAGCTCTTCGAGGCTGGATGTCAGGTAGCCGTCGTCGTTGATGCTGCCGATCAGCAGGTCCGCAACCGGGCGGTCGAGCTCGCTCAAATTGGCCAGGGCGACCTGGCTGGCGAGGTGTTCCTGCAGCGACCGGGGCTGGGCGATCGAATCGAAGAAGAACTGCCTTTTCTGGGCGTCCTCCGCCGAGTAGGTGTGCGTCGCCTGGCTCTGGTGGAAGTACTCGCGCCACTCGTCGTCGAGCCGGGCGAGGACCTTGAATTCCTCCTTGAAGTCGATCTCCTTGGCCTCCTCCGGCTCGCTGCTTCCGGGCTCGACTTCGACCTGCTCGTTCTGAGGAAGCTTCTCCTCCAGCGTGGGATTTTGCTGCATTTCCTGCTGGACCAGGGTGCGCAGTTCAAGGATCGGCACCTGCAGGAGCTCCAGGGACTGACGCAGTTGGGGTGCCAATACCATCAACTGACGCTGTGTCTGAGTCTGGGCTAGGAACTGCTCGGCCATCGGGATACCTCTCTCTTACGGATCAAGGATACCCCGCAACCCGAACCTGCTCAAGGGCATTTTCCGTGCCAAGTCTTGTCCAGAGATCAGAAGTCAGAGGCCAGAGGTCAGAGATGGGGGAACCATTTCATTCTGTGGGGGTTGCGCAAGATCGCTCTGATCGCTGACCTCTGACCTCTCGCTTTACCGTTTCCTGTGGCTATACTAGGGAATCATGTCATTACGTGTTTGCGTTCTCGGCAGTGGCAGCAGCGGCAATTGCACCTTCATCGGGTGCGATTCGTCGGGTGTGCTCATTGATGCGGGGTTGAGCGCCCTGCAGACGTCTGCCCGGATGGAGAAGATCGGAGTGCGGATGGCCGGGATTCGCGGGATTTGTCTCAGCCATGAGCACAACGACCACACGGCCGGGTTGCGGGTGTTGAACCGCCGGCACGGCATTCCCGTCTACGCCAACTCGGGCACCGTCGAGGCCCTGTCCCGTGGGGAAGCCCTGGCCGGTCTCGAGTGGCAGGTGTTTTCGACCGGGACCGCCTTTTCCGTCGGCTCGTTCAGTGTCGAACCGTTCACGGTTCCGCACGACGCCCTGGATCCCGTGGGGTTCGTCGTGCAGGCGGGCGGTGTCCGCGTCGGCGTGGTGACGGACATGGGAATGTCGACGACGCTGATCCGCGAGAAGCTCAAGTCCTGTCATGTGATTGTCGTTGAGGCGAATCATGACGAGGACATGTTGAAGACCTCGAAGCGCCCCTGGTCCCTGATCCAGCGGATTCTGGGACGCCAGGGGCATCTCTGCAACGAGGCGGCCGCGCAGATGCTGGCGGAAATTGCCGGGCCGGACCTGCGGCACGTGTACCTTGCGCACATCAGCCAGCAATGTAACCGGCGGGAGCTGGCCCTGAAGACCGTCGAAAGAATACTGAGGGCGAAGGGCCACGCTCACATCCGGATCAGCCTCACGTATCCGGATCAGGTCAGCGACGTCTGGGAGGGTTGATTGTCTTTGACTCCGGCCTGTCGGAGTGATATTTCAACCGTCTGTTATCTATGCGTTGGAGCCGGCGTTCGCGGCGGTGGCTCAGCCCCGAACAAACCCGCTCGTAGGCGGTGGACCGAAGGAGCATCACATGGCCAAAGTAGTGTTGGAGCATATTTACAAGATCTATCCCGGCAACGTCATCGCGGTGAACGACGCCAATCTGGAAATTGAGGATCGCGAGTTCGTCGTCCTCGTCGGGCCTTCGGGCTGCGGAAAATCGACAACCCTCCGCATGGTGGCCGGCCTCGAGGAAATCAGCAAGGGGTCCATTTACATCGACGGAAAGAAGATCAACGACATTCCTCCCAAGGATCGCGACATCGCCATGGTGTTTCAGAACTACGCCCTGTATCCGCACATGACGGTTTACAAGAACATGGCGTTCGGGCTGAAGCTTCGCCGCTACCCGAAGACGGAGATCGATACCCGCGTGCGCGAGGCGGCCGATATTCTCGGAATCCATTCCCTGCTCGAGCGCAAACCCAAGGCGCTTTCCGGCGGCCAGCGCCAGCGCGTGGCCGTGGGCCGCGCGATCGTGCGCAAACCCAAGGCGTTCCTTTTCGACGAGCCCCTGTCGAATCTCGACGCGAAGATGCGCGTGCAGATGCGCACCGAGATCAGCAAGCTGCATACGCGGCTGTCCTCGACGATGATTTACGTGACGCATGACCAGGTGGAGGCCATGACGATGGGCGACCGGATCGTGGTGATGAAGGACGGCTTCATCCAGCAGGTCGCCACGCCGCTGGAACTCTACAACCGTCCCTGCAACCAGTTCGTCGCCGGCTTCATCGGGAGCCCTCCGATGAACTTTTTCGAGGGCCGGATCGAGCAGAAGAACGGAGGTATCTGGTTCAGCGAGGGGAACTTCGAGGTGCGCGCCGAGGACAACCAGGCCGCGAAACTCAGCTCCCGGGTGGGGCAGCCCGTGGTGTTCGGCGTGCGGCCGGAGGATGTGCAGGACGTCCTGTACGTGACCAATGCGAACCCCGACCACCAGGTCAAGGCCCGGGTCGAAGTCGTCGAGCCGATGGGCGCGGAAGTCTATATTTACCTGAACACCGGCAAGCATACCTTCATCTCGCGCGTGGATGTGCACGACAATGCCGACGTGAATCAGCAGCTCACGATGGTGTTGAATATGAAGAAGGCGCACTTCTTCGATTCGAAGTCGGGCGAGACGATTATTTAGCGCGGTTCGCGCCTCCAAGGGTTGTCGGGCGGGCTTTCAGCCATGGCGCTTGTGCAAATTCTTTCCAATATCGCGCAGTTTCTGCTGGTCGTGGGCGTCTCGTTTGCCGTGCTCACCCTCATCGCCAGCGTGATCCGCTTTCAGTACATCGCGCGAAAGGCATCCGAGCCCGACGAGGCCATTGATCCCCACGATCTCTTCCAGGTGGAGATTGCCAACCGGCTTGGAACGGTTCACCTGGAACCCGAGCCGTTCCTCGTGATGATCCTGGGGCCGGGCAACCTGCCTCCGGGAGTCGAGTTGCGGAACCAGAAGGCGGGGGAGGCGTTCCTGGACGCGATCGAGGGGCGCCTGAAGAAAATGCTCCGCGGCACCGACACGGTCGTCCATATCGGCGGAAGCCAGATCGGCGTGGTGGTGGACGCGGCGCGCGGGGACGCCGAGGGCATCGCCAGACGTCTTCTGGACGAGGTGTTCCGGGAGCCCGTGGCGGGGGTTCCGGCCGAACTGGCGGACCTCGATCTGTCCATGGGTGTGTCCACGCATCCCGAAAACGGGACCCGCGTGAGGACCCTCATGGAGGCGGCCACCACCTCGCTCCACGACGCCCTTCACAAGGGCCCGGGCCGGTTCGTGCTCACGGCC
>CALMZY010000168.1 GCA_937870865.1 uncultured Lentisphaerota bacterium
CGTTCATCCTGAGCCAGGATCAAACTCTCCGTTAAAAAACGTTAAGCTGTCTCTCCTGCTTAGGGAGAAACATTTAATTGATCCATTCGATCCCGCTTTAACACGGGATCATGATTTACAAACACGGGTTTGTACAAATCGCACCACTTCCGATTCGAAGTGGTTATCGTAAGTCTATTCGACTGTCAAAGAACCGAGACAAAAAAATACATAAAGCTCCTTAGCCCCCTTCCCGCTTGCTGCGGGTTAGGCAGGCAACGGAGCTCTCACAACGAGCTTTGGTAAAAAACTAACCCGTAAATCTGAAAACAAAGTACTCGATGACTTGAAATGCGTCAACAGATTTTTAGAAAAAAGTTCAACTTTTTTTCAGGCCCCATTTTGGCCCCGCTAATACGAGGTTTCCTCGGCATACGCAGGCTCCACGACAACGCTGATCGCGCGTATTCCGTCCATGCATTGCGCGAGAATGTTTTTTACCTCTCCCGAAATTTCCTCATACGAACTCTCCTGGATACTGATCGGGACCACGACATCCACGGAGAGATCAAACGATCCATCCTCCCCTGACACGCGCAGATCGTGAAAGCGGACAATCCGCGGGTCCTTCGCGACGATTTCCTTCAAGCACTTTCGCGCGCGCGCGTACATCGGATGCGTCCGATCCACCGGATCGACGTGTACAATGGTTTTGCATCCTGACTCGCGCTCCACAAGCCGCTCCACCCGTTCCGCCAAATCGTGAACTTCAATTGCCGTCTTGTCCGCATCCACCTCGATGTGCAAAGAGGCAATCCTCACATCGCCATACTTGTGAATCAGGATATCGTGAACGCCGTTCACTCCGGGAAAGGCCGCGGCGGTCTTCTCCACGACAGCCACTTCCTCTTTCGTGGCCGCCTCGCCCAGCAGAACACTCACGGACTGACGGGCGTACCGGACCCCCGTGTACAAGATGAACAGCGACACAACGAGACCCGCCCAGCCGTCAAGACTGAGCCATCCATACATCGATCCAACCAACGCCACAACCACCACACCGTTACTCAGCACATCGAACTGATGGTTCCAGAAGTCGGCCTCGAGAACCTTCGCCTCCGTCGCGCGCGCAAGCTTCCGCGCGAAGAACGCAAGCCACTGCTTGAACATCATCGTCACGGCAAGCAGTCCCACCACCCACGCGGGCGCGGTAAAGGCCGCCGGATGAAGAAGCCGCTGTACGCTTTCCTTTCCCACGTCCAGTCCCACCATGATCAACGTGATGGAGAGAACGAGCGCGGCCACCATCTCGATCCGCCCGTGCCCAAACGGATGATCCAGATCGCGCGGTTTCTGCGACCACCGGAATCCGAAGGCGATCACCAGGCTGCTTCCGACATCCGTGAGATTGTTGATCCCGTCGGCGATCACCGCGATGCTCCCCGTCATCCACCCCAGGGCCAGCTTGATCGTGGAAAGAAGAATGCTCGCCGCCGTACTCGTCCAGCCTTCCAACATCCCGAGCCGGGTGCGCAGTTCGGGCGATTTCGGATTACCGTCGCCGGCCGCAAATGTCCGTACCAGCCAACCGGTGACTCCGCGCGGAGGCCACGTAAAGGGTTGATTCTCAGACATGGTTCTCTTCTAATACGAACAATGCTTGTTCAGCCAGCTTTTTGTGGCCCACCGAAAGAGGCTTAAGAAAGGCTTTGATACGATATGAAAACAGACCTGATTGTAGCTTTGGATGTGCCCCGTACGGCCGATGCTTTGACCTGCATGGCAAACCTTCCTCCCGAGATCGGCTGGTACAAGATCGGGCTGGAACTGTTCTGCGCCGAAGGGCCCTCGATTGTGCAAGCCGTCCGATCGCAGAGGAAGAGCGTCTTCCTCGACCTGAAACTCCACGACATTCCCCGTACCGTGGAGCGCGCTGTGAAGGCCACGGCCCAACTCGGCGTCGAGATGCTGACGGTTCACGCCTCGGGCGGACGCGCGATGCTGAGAGCCGCGGCTGATGCCGCGCGCTCCTGCGGCGCCAAGCCTCCGAAGATCATCGCCGTCACCGCCTTGACCAGCCTCGATCAAAAAGACCTGCACGATCTGGGCATGTCGCGAACCCCATCGCAGCAGGTTCTTGCGCTGGCCGACCTGGCTCTCTCCTGCGGCGTCGATGGATTGGTCAGCTCTCCGCAGGAAGTGGAGGTGCTTCGCGGCCGGTTCGGGCCGCAACCCGTCCTGGTGACGCCGGGCATTCGACTGCCGGGCGAGGAAGCCGGCGATCAGAAACGCGTTGCAACGCCCGCGGCAGCCGCCAAGGCGGGCGCAAGTTTCCTGGTCGTCGGACGTCCGATCCTCGAGGCACCCTCCCCCGCCGCCGCGGCCAAGGCGATCCTGAAAGAATTGGTTTGAGACGGCAGGGATTGGAAACATCCGCGACCGATTGTCCAAGGATTGTACGGCTGAATCAGCGCTTTTGATCCAGCTCATCCCGAAGGGCTTTGCCGATGATCTTGAGGGTGTACGGCTTGTCCACGAAACGGCCGACGCCCAACTCGCGGGCTTGCCTGACCCGATCCGTTTCGCCGCCTCCGCTCACGATGATGCACCGCTGTCCCGGAAACAACGCGATCATCCGGCGATACGTGTCGAGCCCGTCGAAATCCTTCTCCATGGTCATATCCAGAAGAACAAGGTCAAAGGGCGACTTACGACCGGTCCCCGCCGGGCGCGCCTGCTTCATCAGTTCGATGGCGGCATGGCCGTGCTCGGCCGTCACCACCTTGTAGCCAAGCTTCGACAGCATGCGCGCCGCGATTTCTCTCTGCTCGGGCGTATCATCGACCACAAGAAGCTTCTCGGTGCCCGACAAATCCGCTGCGGTTTCCGGCGCGACCGCCGGCCTTGCCGGCGCCACAGCCACCGCAGGACTTGAGGGCGGCGCAGGGATTGAAGCGATTGCGCCTGATGTCGGCACACCATCCATGGACTTCTGCACGACCTCCTTCATGGCCGTGATGTCCCGCGCGAGGATTCGGGTGACGGGAATCTGCTTGCCTCGCTGCGGCTGAGTCTTCAGTTCGGCGGCCACATGAACCACACCGCCATCCTTGCACACAAACCGGAACTCCAGGCGATGGGATTCGTCGGTTTTTCCGAAGGCGAGAAGAAGCATCTTCTCCACTTTCTCCGCATCTCCTGGATGAACCAGCCTTGTCAGAGGCGCACCGAGTAATTCGGATACCGTATATCCCAGTTTCATCGCCCCCGCGCGATTGACGAGAAGGACGGCGCACTGGTCGCTGACGCACAGGTAGAAGTCGAGGACGATGTCGAGCAGGTCCTTGTACCGCATCTCGCTTTCGCGCAGAGCTTCCTCGGCCTGCCTCCGAACGAGCACTTTTTCCACCGTCCCCGGTAGAAGCATCAGGTAGTTCTTCTTCGCGTCCTTGATCAGGTAATCGTAGGCCCCACGCTCCATGGCCATGGCAGCAATTTCTTCCTGCCCGGGATTCGTCAGAAAGATCGTGGGAATCGCGCCCAGTTTCTGGATCAAGTCAAAAGCGGTGCCGTCCTTGAACCGGTAATCCACGAAGGCAATGTCGTAGTTCTTGTTCTTCAAATGACCGACGGCTTCCGCGGCACTGGATACGACATCCAGCCTGTACCGCGTAGAGAAGTTGTTGACGAACTGCTGAAAGCTGACCTGATCAGCCGTGTCGTTCTCAACCAGGAGTATACTGATCAACCGGGCTATCATCTCGCTTCACAACGGAGCCGTGGCGTCACACCGGATCGAATACGCGACCCGGCACTGGACACCTGAACATGGGGAGACCTGGCCAACCGCTGAAAGCGGCTCGAAAACAATGTCGCCGTCACGTCTACAACCCCACCCCTTTTTAACTGCCTTTGAACCCTGCCTCGCGTTCAAACAACAAAGCACGTTTAGTTCTTTGTCGCCGTGAACGTACCCGAATAAACGCTCAGCCCTTCCGAAGACCGTGAACTTCCCGTGATGGAACCTATAATCCGCTGATCCACAACCGTTCCCGAGTAAACGACTTCCCCCGTACTCACTCCTGTCACTTGGGCAATCAGCGTGAACTCGCTACCGCGCAATGGCCCCTGCAAAGAAACGCCCTCGCGAAGAGAATCGCTTTCCACCACCCCTGCTCCGGTAATGGATATCAAAATGCCGTGCGAATTACAAGATGAACTTCCACCCTCCAAGCTTGAGCATTCCGTCACACTGCCGACATAGGTTCCCGCGCTGTCGCCGTCGGCACTTCCGCCGTCGTCCGACGAACCGCCTCCGCCGCTGTCCGCCAGAAGGACGGCACCTCCCACAACCGCTGCGGCCCCCACGGCAATGGCCCCGACGGTCAACGCGCTGTGGTTACCCGATTTTCCGCCTTGCGGCTCGGAGGCTGAGGCGGGCGCGGGCTGCGTTTCAGCTCCCTTTGCCGGCGCGGCCGTATCCTTGATGGCGATGGTATGCCAGGGCGTTTCCTGGGCAGCATCCACATGATCCAGCGCCTCAATATAGTACGAAATGCTGTCCACACTGCTCAAAACGCCCGCCGGGATCGTGCCGTAGTACAACGAGGTTCCCGACGATTTCATGGGCGACCGGAAAGGCGCCGCGTCCTTGGAGGCGGAGTAGAAGAGAGTGGCCGACTTCACCAGCCCGGAGTCATCCGTGATATTCGCCAGAATCGTTATCGGCTGACCCCTCACAGCCACCGTTACGGGCTCGTGTCTGATCGTCGGCGGACGGTTCTGCTCTTCCGCAAAAGCGCCCAAACCGTAGGCGCAGCCTGCCAACCCCACACCCAGCATTCTCAGAAAAAACCTCATAACCTCCTCAGAATTGACGCCAGTATGCCCCGAACAACTCCGATATAAAGTAAAAAGTGCCGTCACTCGTTGCGAAGCGCTTCCGAAGGCGAAATCCTGGACGCCATTCGCGCCGGCCAATACGAGAAGATCACCCCCATCGCGATGGAAAGCACGAGCGGAAGCGCCAATCCGCTGGCGCCGATGCTCACCAGCAACGAAGACTTCTCTCGAATCAGCAGCAGGATTAACCCGGCCACCACAAGCCCCACAACACCCGCGCTGAACGTCACCGCGCAGGCCTCGAACACGAACAGCTTCGCCACATCCGTCGCGGTCGCCCCAAGCGAACGGCGCAGACCGATTTCGACCACCCGGTCGCGTACATTGGCCACCATCAGGCTCATGAGAGTGGTACCGCCCAGCACTAGACACAGAAAGGTGATGCTGCCCCCCGCAACGCGCACACTGCCCTGCAGGCGGCGGATTCCCTGGAGTAACGATTCCGGTGTTACCCACGAAATACCGTCCAACCCGAGAGCCGGGGCTTGCAACAGCTTCTGAGCAACAACCAGCACACGATGAAAGTCCTCGTCCGCAGTCGCCTGAACAAAAATCGCGTCCACCCGGTGGCTCATTTCCCGGCTGTCGCGCTGCCGCGGGAACGGCGCTGTGCGCGGAACGAATATCACGTTCTCACCCACGCCAAGGCCGGCGTCGGAACTGCCGCTTTCCAGCGCCGCAGTTCCCGGGTCGACAATGCCCACGATTTTGAACGCCGTATTTTCAAGACTGACCATGTCGCCCGGTTTCCACTTCTTGAGTCCGGCCAATCCCACGCTGATGGCGGCATGTCGCTCCGCGTTCCGGACGTCCGATCGATCGATGAACCGTCCTTGCCGCACCGTCCACCCGCGGACTCCGGACAGCGATTCATCCGTCGCGATGATCGAAATCGCCTGCCCCACATCCCGAGCGTTCAGTTCATATCGCTGGAAAGCCGAAACGGAACACCCGGGAAGATTCTCCCGAAGGATCACGGCGTGTTTTTCCTCCAAGTCCTGTTTTCGCCCGCTTTCACCGGTCGCCGCCGTCCGGACCGCAAAAACATTCGCCCCCAGTTCCCTGACCAGCACGCGAGCCCTTTCCCTCAACCCTCCCAGCACGGCAAGAAGCAGAACGAGCGCGACCATGCCGATGGTGACGGCCATGAAGGAGAGCGCGACGCGCGCCGGCTCCGCGCGGATGCCGTCGAGGAGGTCACGGAGCAGAGGAGAGAGGAGAAGACGGGGTGACGGAGCGGTGGCGTGATGGAGTATTGGAGTGTTGGAGTGTTGGAGTGATGGGGACATGTTCTTCGCTTCGTCTTTCATCTGACCATCACTCCAATACTCCGCTCCTGCAGACATGATGCCTCGTCGCATAACCCCGCAGCGCCTCATTGTGCGTCACCATCAGCACCGTGATCCCCTGCTCGTTCAGTTGCCGGAAACATTCCATGACCGTCATGGCCGAGTCGGCATCCAGGTTCCCCGTCGGCTCATCGGCCACCAGCAGATCCGGCTTCAGCGCGATGGCGCGCGCGATGGCCACGCGCTGCATTTCGCCGGCCGAGAGCTTGCGCGCCAGCCGGTCGCCCATGCGGCTCAGGCCCACCGTCGCCAGCGCCTTCGAAGCCAATTCCACGGCATCGACGTTCACCCCTTCCACGTATCGGAAACGGAACAGCACATTGTCGAACGCCGAACGGTTCGACAAAAGGCAGAAGCGCTGGAACACCATCCCGATCTTGCGTTTTCGCACCGCGCAGAGAGCGCCGTCGTCCATGGTCGAGACACGCGCTCCGTCGAACACCACCTCCCCTGCCGTGGGGGAATCCATGAGCGACGCCAGATTCAACAGGGTCGTTTTCCCGGAACCGGATGGACCGGTGATGAGGACAAACTCGCCCGGTTGAATAACAAGATCGATATGCCTGAGCACTTCCACGGGACCGGACGGTGACGGAAACGTCTTGATGACGCCGATCATCTGCACGACTGGCGGCCCCCTGCTCATCGGCTGACGACTCGCTCCCCCGGCTCCAATCCCTTGAGGACCTCAAAGAACTGCTCATTGGCCGTTCCAAGCTGAAGATCACGCCGGATCTTCCTGCCAACGCGGATCACCTCGCACGAAGGCCTGTCATTCTCCCAACGAACGGCCGTCCGGGGAATGGCCATCGCGTCCAGAGCGGCGTAGGACAAGATGTGCGCTCGAACCGACATCCCGGATCTCAAGCGTGCGTCGCTTTCCACAAGTCCGATCGTGACACGGAAATACCGTTGCCAGTCCGGCCGGCCGACGACGCTCTGCGCCATGGATCCCACCGATTCCACCTTGCCCCTCAACTTCAAGTCGGGATACGCAACAGGCACAACCTGCGCATCACTGCCAACGCGAACCAGCGACAGCTCCGATTCGGGCACGTTGCATTGAACAAGGGGCTTGCTCATGTCCGGCAGGGCCATGAACGGAAGATTTCGATACAGCGTGTCGCCCACGCGCACGGTCCGGTACTCCCCGCCGACATGAACAGGACGATACACGACCATGCCGTCGGCGGGCGCCTTGACGGTGCAGTTGTCCAACTGCTTCCTTGCGAGCGTCAGCTCCTGCTCGGCCGCAACCATCGCCGCTTCCGCGCGTTCGAGAGCCGACGGGTGCAGGTACTTCCTCGTCAGGTCCAGTTGAAATTCCAGGTTGTCGACCTGGGCGTTCGCGGCCTCGACCTTGATTTCCTGCTGCTTGACTTCCTGCTCGGAAATCAACATCTCCCCGCGAAGCTGCCGGCAGTCCTCCAGGTATCGCGCTTCCGACGCGCGCGTCACGCGGGCATCGCCCAGGCGGGCTTCCAGGTCGCGCAGTTCCAACGGCAGCTTGGCCTTGGAGAGACTCTCGTATTCAGCCTTCGCCGCCGCGTAATCCCGTTCCAGTTTCAGCACGTCGCGCTCGGCCTGGGAGGAATCGAACCGGACCAGAACATCACCTTCCCGGACCTGAGCCCCTTCCGGAGCCAGTTCCATGACCGCCGCCGAACCACCCATGACAGACATGATGTCCTTCTGGACACGCGACTCCAGGGAGCCGTCATACACGGTCCACACTTCGAACGGCGCGGGCCTGACTTCGAAAACATTCTTCTCGCGCCCTCCCGAACGGAACATGCCGGATCCGAGGAGGATCAGCAACAGGATCGCAAACAAAGAAACAGGAACGGCAACTCGACGTCTCATGTTAGTGCTCTTCAATCAAGCCCGACAGAATCATCTCGCCGTGAAGCCTACTCTCCCGATGATTCTGCCGCAAATGATTCTGTCATCGCCAGACTTTCAGCCTGGAGGGGCTTCGGCTTCAAATCCTCCGGATACTCTATCAGCGAGCCCAACGCCCTGAGCAACCGATACGCGGCAGCGGATGCTTCAGCCCGCGCAGAAAAAAAAGCGTTCTCCGCAGTGCGGAAAGCATCCTCCGCATCCGTCACGGAAAAATTATCGCTGCGCCCGACCTCGAACAGGCGCCGGGCAAGCCGGACGCGGCTTGCGGCCGCATCCAGGTTCTTCTCCGCGATGACGACTTCGGCTTTCGCCCTATCAAACGCCAGCAACTGCTGCTGGACTTGCCTCCGGACGAACACCTCCGAAATATCGACATCCTCCCGCGCGCGCTGTTCGCTGACGACCGACTGCTTGTACGATATCCTTTCCTGCCGCATCGGCAGATCGGTGGTCGCCTGGAGTCCGACAAACCACTGGTCCTCGCTCAAATCCGAGGCCTCGGACCCCGTCGCCCCCTCGCCGAATTTTTCATAGCGGGAAACCACGCGAATATCGGGCAACAGAAACCGCCGCGACACGCTCACGCCGCGCTCCGCGTCCCGGTAATCCTGCAGCACTTGTGCGTAATCCAGCCGGTTGCTGAGCGCAATGCGCACCCCGTCCTCCGCCGACGGCGGCTCCAGCACCAGGTCCGGCACGGGCTCGAACGTATAGACCGCCTGAACGTCACCCCCGATCAATTCCGAAAAATCAAGCCGGGCCGCGGAGAGACGTTCCTGCGTGGACGCAACCCGGCCCTCGGCCTGCCCCCGCTGGAGTTCCACGCGGAGCGTGTCAACCCGGCTCACCCGGCCCTGGGCCTCCCGCGCCCGGGTCAGCCGGAGCAGGCCATCCGACCGCTCGAGCGATTTCTTCTCCGCTTCCAACTGCCGCTCAAGACGAAGAATATCCAGGTAGGTTTCAACCACCTGCAGCACGAGATCCGTCTTTTTCAATTCCACGTTGCGGCGCGCCGCCGCCACCTGGCTCTGCGCGCTGACCAGCTTGTCGAGATTCACCAGCGGACCGGCATAGCGGAACAGCGGCTGGGACACCTGCACGCGCACGCTATCCCGTTTAGACACATCGCTGCCCTCGATGCCCGCATCCTCGATGCTTCCCCCCAGCGACAGGTCCGTGCCCCAGGAGAACTTTCGGATCGCTTCGACCCCGTAGTTATAGGAGGTTCGATCGTCATTCCGGTTCACCGAACCGCCCGGCTTGACGGTCACCGCGAAGTCCGCCTCGGCGCCCTCGCGGGACAGAAGCGCCGACTCCAGCGCCAGCGCAAGCCTGGCCAAGTCGCGGTTCTGCGTGAGCGCGGCATCAATCGCCCCGGAAAGCGAGAGGGGTTCCTGCGCCGTCACAGGGAGAACCGGCAGCACGAAGATGAGAGCGATGAGGAACACGCGTCGCATGGGGGCAGTCTCCAGTTTCCGGTTTCCAGTTTCAATCTTTCTGTGCTATGTCTGACGCCCTGATGCGCAAATGCCTGTACATCATCGTGTTCCTGTGCGCCTGCGGACTGGCCCATGCCGCCCCGACCCAGGATCTCGTCATCGACATGGTCGCGCCGCCGCCCCAGGTTGAATTGGGATTCGGGTGGCTGGGTCCGGAGAGAAATGAGAGCTTCAGTTTCGTATGGATGAGCCATCTCGAGGCCGACATCTGGGTCACGCTGGATTCCACGGCTGCCGCCGACATCGAAATCACGGCCGTCCCCTACTACCTTAATTACCGGAGCCAGAGCCTCGGCCTGTACGTGAACGGCCGCTTCGTCCGGGAATGGGTTTGTCCGATTCATTCGGAGTGGCGGCTGGACACGTACACCGCGGATGTACCAGCGGGCACTCTCAAAGCCGGCAGGAACCGGATTACCCTCCGGGCCAGCTACCGGATTGCCGAAGGCAAACGCCAGCACGCCATCGCCGTGAACCGGCTCTCGCTGAAGTGGAAGTGATCGCTACTTCCCCTGCCTGTACCGCCGGATCAGCGCGTTGGTCGAGGAGTCGTGCTTCAACTCCGTCTCGGTCGCGGACTTCAGTTCCGGCAGGATCTTGTTCGCCAGCGCCTTGCCGAGTTCCACGCCCCACTGGTCGAACGAGAAGATGTCCCAGATCACGCCCTGCACGAAGATCTTGTGCTCGTACATGGCGATGAGCTGGCCCAGCACCTGCGGCGTCAGCTTCTGCGCGAGAATGGTGTTCGTCGGCCGGTTGCCCTCGAACACCTTGTGCGCAACCAGCCGTCCCGACACGCCCTCGGCCCGCACCTGCTCCTCCGTCTTGCCGAACGCGAGCGCCTCGGTCTGCGCGAAGAAGTTCGACATCAGCTTGTCGTGGTGATCGCTGATCGGATTCTGCGACTTGCAGAAGCCGATGAAGTCGCACGGAATCAGCTTCGTACCCTGGTGGATGAGCTGGTAAAACGCGTGCTGGCCGTTCGTGCCGGGCTCGCCCCAGATGACCGGACCGGTCTGGTAGTTCACGGGCTTCCCGCGCTTCGAAACGTACTTGCCGTTGCTCTCCATGTCGCCCTGCTGGAAGTACGCGGCGAACCGGCTCAGGTACTGGTCGTACGGCAGGATCGCCTGCGTCTCCGCGCCAAAGAAGTTGTTGTACCAGATGCCCAGCAGCGCCAGCGTCGCCGGAAGATTCTTCTCGAACGGCGTCTCCGCGAAATGCCGGTCCATCGCGTGATAGCCCTCCAGCATCGCGAAGAAGTTCTCGGGCCCGATCGCGATCATCAGCGGCAGGCCGATCGCGGACGGAAGCGAGTACCGCCCGCCGACCCAGTCCCAGAACTCGAACATGTTCGCCGTGTCGATTCCGAACGCCGACACTTTGGCCGCGTTCGTCGAGAGCGCCACGAAATGCTTCGCGACCGCCGCCGGATCGCCCAGCGCCTTCAGCAGCCACGCCTTCGCCGACTCCGCGTTCGTCATCGTCTCCTGCGTCGTGAACGTCTTTGACGCCACGATGAACAGCGTTTCCGACGGATCAAGATCGCGCGTCGCTTCGGCAATGTGCGTGCCGTCCACGTTCGAAACAAACCGCACCGTCAGCTTGCGGTCGCTGTACGGCTTCAGCGCCTCATACGCCATGACCGGACCGAGGTCCGACCCGCCGATGCCGATGTTGACCACGTTCCTGATCGGCTTGCCGGTGTGTCCCTTCCACTCCCCCGTCCTCACCCGGCGCGAGAAGCCGGCCATCTTGTCGAGAACGGCGTTGACCTCGGGCATGACGTCCTTGCCGTCCACCTTGATCGGCGTGTTCGACCGGTTGCGGAGCGCGACGTGCAGGACCGCGCGGTTCTCCGTCTCGTTGATCTTGCGGCCCGCGAACATGTCGTCGATCGCCTGCCGGAGATCCACCGCGTTCGCCAGCGCCACGAGGAGCTTCATCGTTTCCGCGTTGACGCGATTCTTGGAGTAGTCCACGAAGATGCCGCCCGCCTCGAGCGTGAACCGCGATCCGCGCTCCGGGTCCTCCGCGAACATCGTCCGCATGTGGACATCCTTGAACTGCTCAAAATGCGCCTTCAGCGCTTTCCACTCGGGATAGCTTTTCAGATTCTTGCGACGCGCCATGACGGTCTCCTCAGGTTTCAGGTTTCAAATTCAGGTTTCGCCGCCGATTTTCCAACGTTTGGAAAAAAGCACAAGAAAGTTTCCAACCTTTGGAAAATGCCCGACCGGCGCTGGACGACGGGAAATGCGTGGTCACAAACCCCGCCAGCGCCCCGTGGAAAACCACAGCCTGAAGCAATGACGGTAGCGCCTGTTCAGCGCCCCATTGTAACCACCACCGCCGCGCCGCGAAGCAGATGCGTGTTCGCCGCCGCCGATCCGCCGGCGACGGCGAGTTCCAGCGTGCCGGATGAGCCGAACAGGGCAATCAGCTCGCCCGCCTTCGCGTCGCCGTACGTGCGGCAAAGCCGTACGTTCGTCAGCGCCCCCGCCTGGATCGCAAATCGCGGCCAGCGCGCTTCCTCAATCTGCTTCCGCTGGATGTTCGTGATCAAGTTGCCGAAGCGGTCGATGTGAACGACCTCGCCGACGATCCGGTCGCGCTCCACGCCGACCCCCGCCCACGACGGCATGATGACGGAGTCGGTCTTCTCCGAGAGGTCCACCGCCATCGCGCGCCCGCTCGCAAGCAGTCCGGCCGCGTGCGCGAAAACGTCGCGCCCGTGAAACGTCGCCGACGCCTCGCCCTGCCGATGCACCTCTTTGCGGAGTGTCCGCAGCGAGACCTGCCCGGCCTGCTTGAGCACCCACGACAGCAACCCGTTGTCCGGCGCGAGACACAGTTGCCCGTCCGCCTCGACGAGCAGCGCTTCCCGGTCCATTCCGACTCCGGGATCAATCACGGCGACGTGGATCGTCCCTGCCGGGAAAGAGCTCCAGGCCTGCCCGAGAACCCACGCGCCGGCGCGGATGTCCTGCGGGGGAATATCGTGGGAAATGTCGACCAGGATCGCCTCCGGCGCGAGCGAAAGAACCACTCCCTTCATCGCGGCAACGTACGCATCCGCCGTGCCAAAATCGGTCAAAAGCGTGACAATCGGCCGTTCAGCCATGTCATCTCTCCGCGCGAATCCGGTAGGCGCCCGACGGGTCTTCGTCCGGAAATCCCTGGGAATTTGTCACCGCCGTCGGCGGCAGATTTGTCGCGACCGGCGTCCAATCATTGGACAACAAGCCACGGCAGCTTTCCAGATATTGGACAACGCCCGTTCCCCCGGCCCACTGCACCTGCCCGGCATCGATCCACTGTATCCGAAGGAACGAATCGCCATTCGTCGGATTCGTGTCCGCCGGATACTCCTCGCCGGTCGGCACGCCGTCGCCGTCGGCATCATTCGTCACCGCTTCCTCAAACAGATTCGTGAATCCATGTTCCGCCAGCCACCATTCCGGCGTCGGCATGTTCGTCGTCATATTCGCGGCGAAATACGCCGTGACGGAGCATGGACCGGCCACCAGGATGAAGAGCGGGTTGTCGTACGACTCGACACTGCCGGTCCAGTTCGTGAAGTGGTAATACGGATCGGCCGTCGCGACGACTTCGACATTGCTTCCGGATCCACGCCAGCCGGTGGCCGGCGCAACGGATCCATGGAGGCCTGCCGCCGTTTCCAGCCAGAAGTTCGTCACCCACCGCCAGACGAGTTCGGCGTCGTTGGTCAGCGTCATGACCATCTCCACGCCCGCGCCCTCCTGCGGCTCGTTCCCCGCCAGCGCCCAACCCACGCACACAAACTGCGTGCCACCGGCCGGGGCGGGATTGGCGACCACGTTGGTCAGGACCGCGTTCTCCCGGTTCGTGTAGACTCCGGGCGCGGGCACACAGTCGCCATGGTCGTTGTAAATGGTCAGCGTGTAGAGCCGGTACACCTCGAACGTGTTGGTCACGTTCGGAGCCTCGTCCCAGTCGTCGTTGCCTCCCTGCGCCGCGACAACACTGACGCGGCCGGTCGCGGTGAAGCTGAGGTTGGAGCCTCCCCCAAGGACCGCCGGACCCTCCAGGACGCTGAACGACACGGGCAGCCCCGACGAGGCATCCGCGGCAAGCCCGATCCCGCTCGTCAGCAGTTGATCCCCGATCGGCGCAAACCAGATCGTCTGCCCGGCCTTCGCGGCCACCACGGACCCGGTCACGCCCTGCGCCCAGTGGAGATCATCCTGCGCCTTCATGACTTGCACGAGGACCTCGCCCGTACCGCCCGTCATCACGAGATTTGTCTCCGCTTCCATGAGGCCCGGCCCGGACAACACCGCGAACGTCACCGCACCCGTGCCCGACCCACCGGAGGCCTCCAGCGCGTTCGTTGTACGGAAGACCTGCGGACTGACCGGGACAAAGACCAGCGGCTCCTGCTCCCGCCGCACCGACGCGCCGCGCACTCGAACGGTGAACGGCGTGTTCGTCGCGGTGCTGTGCAGCACGACGCGGCCGTACCACACCCCGAGGTTCGTCGGCGCGTACACCACGGCGAACCAACCCGTACTTCCGGCCGGCACAGCCGCCGGCATGGACTCGATCCGGAACGCCGCCCCGCCGGTCCCGCCGGTCTCCACACCCGTGACATCGAGCCCGGCGGGGCTGGGATTCACGATCGAGAACCAGTTTGTATACGCGCCCAGCACCGCCCGGATGCCGAACGCCGTCCCGTTCGTCGTGTTCGCGGTCTCGTCGTTGACGATGGCTTCGCCGTTTGTGCCGAGCACGACAATCTCCGGCATGGCGTAGACGAAATAGTCAACCGCGACCGTCTCGCCAAAGCTGACAGAGCACACGCGAACGTCGCCGGTGCCCATGAGGCCGGGGTCGGCGACCCCGGCTACAGCCACGATCTGCGTCGGCGACTGGCTGACGACCGCGGCGGCGACTCCGCACAGCGTCACGTTCGTCACGTCAAAACCATCGCACAAATTCGAGCCGGTGATCGTGACCGGATAACCGCCGGCATAGGAGCCGATTCTCGGGGCCACCACGTCAAACAAGCCGGGCGAATTGTACGCGTACGCGTTGCTGACAACGATCGCCGTGTCCGCCTCGAGAACGAGATCGCCCTGCCCCCACCCGCCCGGGCCGCACTGGACGCTGACCCAGTTCGTGCCCTGGCCGAGGATTGTCGCCTGGATTCCGCAGAGCAGGACGTTCGTAACGTCGCCGAGATCGCCGTTGAAGATCGTGACGGTGTTGCCGCCGACGCCCGGGCCGCTGAGCGGATTCACTGAGAATGCCTTCACGAGATTCGTGACCGGCGCCGCCGGGTTCCAGTTTCCGTCGCCGGACTGCGACGCGCGAACCAGCACGTCGCCCGCGCCGCTGAACGTCAGGTTCGTTCCGACGATCACGCCGGGGCCGGACACGACGGCGAACTCCGTGACCGGCAATCCCGCGCTCGCGCCGAGCGCGACAACGGCATTCGTAAGGCACGGCGCAATTTCCGGGAACGTGATGGCCTGATCGGCCTTCGCAATGACCAGCGTGGCCACCGCCGAGCCCTGGTAAATCGCGTCATTGACTGTGCCGGTCACCGCGTAGCTGCCTGCTCCGCTCGGCGCGCTTGCGCTGCCGTTGTAGGTGAAGTCCACGGATAGCCCCGGGGGCTCCGTGGTCGCTGTCGCCGCGTGCGCACTTCCGTCATAAACGTGGTTCAGGCTGTCCAGGAAAACCGATGCCGCGGCCTTTGTGACCGTGAGCCAATTCGTGACGGCCACCGATGCCCAGTTGACATCTCCGGCCTGGGACGCGACAACACTGACGGCACCCGCGCCGGTGAACGAGAGATTGGTCGCGTCGGTGATGACGCCGGGGCCGGATCCGATTGAGAACGTCACGGGCAGGCCCGTGGAGGCCGTCGCGGCAAGGCCGGTACGGTTCGTTGTTTCCTGATCCGGAATCTGCGCGAACGTGATCGTCTGGGTCCCTTGGGCGACGACGAGTGTTCCAGAGCCGACGCCATAGTAGAACAGCGTGTCGACAACGGCTCTGACCGCGTACGACCCGGCCGTCACCGGCGCGTCCGGACCGCCGTTGTAGGTGACCGTGACTGGCAGGCCCGTGGGCGCGGTGATGACCGTCACGCTCTTCGGCGTTCCGTCGTAGTTCTGGTTCAAGGCATACAGGTTGATCCCCGGTACGGCCTTCGTAACCGTGATCGAGTTGGTGACGCAGGACGCCATGTCGTAGTAGATGTTCCCGAGCTGCCACGCGATCACCCTGACAACCCCCGTACCGGTAAATGACAGGTTGGTGGCGCCCACGATGTTGCCGGCCCCGAGAAAATGCTGAAGGTGACGGGCAGTCCTGAACTCGACGTCCCCGCCAGCCCCACCTGGTTCGTGACGCACTGCGCGCCGGGATTCGGGAACGCAATTGCCTGCGGGCGGCGGATCACGTTGAAGGTGATCGGGACGCGAAGCGGGCTGTTAGTTGCGCCCGGGACCGCGATGATATTGGTCGCGCAGTGCGTGCCGAGTTCAAGGCCGACTGCCGACACCGTCGCCGTGAAGGTCTGGCTGCTCTGAAACGCGAGCGTCCCCGAAGAAGGACCTCCCATCGTCAGCCAGTCGGTGGGCCCGGCGCCGAAGCCCAGGGTCCTGGAGTAGCCCATCCCGCTGCTGCCGATGCTCTGAAGCGTGAAAGTCTGGGGCGACGGATTGCTCCCCTCGTAGTACGCCGTGAAGACCAGCGAAGTCGGCGACGCCCGCGGCTGCGGCGGCGCGGTCAGGTCGCTGGAGATCACGTCTAGCTGGAGCGCCGCCTCATTCCACGTGTTGTCCCACTCGTATTCCTGGATGGCCACCCAGATCGGCGTGCCCGGTGCGATGCCGAGACTGCCAAGGTTGATTACGGTATTGGTCCACGGTTTGAACTGGCCGGTCCATGACCCCTTCGCGAAGATGTTCGTGTAAGCGACGATGGTGAAATTTGCCGGATTGGGCCCGGTCGTGGAGATGCGGGCGTAGACCGTGTCCGGAAAGTTGGTGAAGTCGAATTTGATCCAGTAGCTCAACTTCGAGGTGGCGGTCAGCCCGTTCAACTGCGGCGAGATCAGCCACTGGTCGCTGTGGTAGCCCTCGGACGCGCCGCCGCCGGTGGTCCACGTGCAGTAGGCGTTGTGTGTGCCCGCGCCGGCCGCCGGCGGGACTGAACTCGTGCCGTTGCCCCAGCCCGGGAGAGGCATGACACCAATCGGCAATTGATACCAGCCCGACCCGCCCAGCAGATTGGTCTTGATCCAGCCCGGAGGCGGAACGCCGTACTCGAACGATTCAAGCATCTGGGCGGTGGCGGGTACGGAGAAGAGGGTCAACAGGAGGAGAACCACCACGCCGGATTTTTCCAATGATTGGAAAAGTCCGCGTGTTTTTTTCCAACCCTTGGAAAAAATCGAGAGACCGTCTCTCCTTGGAACGCAGAAACGCATCGAGTACGGACACAAGGAGTACTCTTTGCGCCGGAAAATCTCAACAACAGGTTGGTATTTTTTGCATACCCCGCCGACTTGCAGAGCTTGATTTCGGATGTATCTTTCTCCACCATCCCGCCGAATAAGGGGTGAACAACCAAACGGAGGCACGAGACTAATTATGGCAACAGCAGAGAATCTGAAAGATGCGTTTGCGGGCGAGAGCCAGGCAAACCGGAAGTATCTCGCGTTCGCGAAAAAGGCAGAGCAGGACGGATTCAAGCAGGTTGCGAGACTGTTTCGCGCGGCGGCGGGCGCCGAGACCATTCACGCGCACGCTCATCTGCGCGTTATGGGCGCAATCAAGGGCACGATCGAAAACCTTACCGAAGCGCGCGACGGCGAGGGATACGAATTTCAGACGATGTATCCCAAGTTTCTCGTCGAGTCCAAAGCGGAGAACAACGCCGCGGCGAGCAAGTCGTTCGAGTTCGCGATGGCGGCGGAAAAGGTTCACTTCGCGCTTTATCAGCAAGCCATCGACATGGTGAAGGCTGGCAAGGATCTGTCCGACGCCGCAATCTATCTCTGCCCGATCTGCGGCAATGTCGAAATCGGGACACCTCCGGAGAAATGCCCGATCTGCGGCGCGCCCAAGGACAAGTTCTCCCAAGTGAAATAAATGGCCCAAACCGGACCCAAATCATGGCGTTGCGTCGTCTGCGGCTATGTCCACCACGGCGATGCGCCGCCCGATCTTTGTCCCGTCTGCGGAGCGCCCGCCGCGGACTTCGAAGCGTTCAGCGAACCATCCGCGGCCGCGCCGGCAAAACCGGCGGTTTCGCGCTGGCGCTGCACGGTGTGCGGGTATGAGCATGACGGCTCCGAACCGCCGGGCGAGTGCCCTCTTTGCAGCGCGGGTCCCGAAAGCTTCGAGCCCGTCGAGAAATCGTCTCCCCCTCCTTCTGCGGCCGGCCCGGCGGCGCGCATCGTCGTGATCGGCGGCGGCATCGCGGCGGTCTCCGCAGTCGAGGCCGCGCGCCGGACTTCGCCCGATGCACAGATCACGATGATCTCGCGCGAGCCGGGACTTCCCTACTACCGCATCAATCTGACCCGCTACCTCGCCGGCGATATCGGCGACGCGGAGCTGACCATCCACCCGGCGTCGTGGTACGACGACAGAAAGATCAGTCTTCTGGCCGGAACCGAAGTTGTCTCCATCGGGCAGAGGCAGCTCGAAGTTCAGGGCGGAAAGAATGTTCCGTTCGACAAGCTGATCCTTGCCACAGGCGCGCACGCGTTCCTGCCGCCGGTGCACGGGTCGGACGGCAAGAACGTAATCACGTTGCGGACGGTTGAAGATGCCCGGCAGCTATTGAAAGCGCTGAAGCCTGGCCTGAACTGCGTGTGTATCGGCGGCGGGATTCTCGGTCTGGAAACCGCGGGCGCCCTCGCTCGCCGCGGCGCGAACGTCACGCTGCTCGAAGGTCATTCCTATCTCATGCCACGCCAGCTTTCCCGCCGCGCGGGCGACATCATGAAGGGCTTTGTCGAAAGCATCGGCATCAAGCTCAAGACCGAAGCCCGGACAAAAGAAGTCTCTGAAACGGCCGTGCTTCTGGAGAGCGGACAACGTCTTCCGGCCGACCTCGTCATCTTCACCACCGGTGTGCGCTCGAATACCCATCTGGCCCGGCAGGCCGGATTGGACGTCAAGAACGGCGTCATCGTGGATAATCACCTGCGGACAACCCATCCAGACATCTTTGCCGCGGGCGACGCGGCCGAGCACAACGGAATCCTGTACGGCTCGTGGGCGGCGGCGCAGTACCAGGGCGGCATTGCCGGAATGAACGCCGCGGGCGCGGAAACCGAATTCGGAGGCATCCCGCGTTCGCACACCTTGAAGGTCCTCGGTTTGCACATGATGAGCGTCGGCACATTCGAGCCCGAGGACGGAAGCTACCGGGTCCTCGAAGACGAAAAAGGCACTCTTTACCGGCGTTTCGTCTTTCGCGACAACCGGCTGGTCGGCGCGATCCTGATGGACGATACGTCTCTCGCGACGGCCGTCACGAAAGCGATCGAAGGCAAAACGGACTTCTCATCCATCCTGTCGGGTGCGGCGACCGCCAAGGCTGTCGTTGAAACAATCTCCGGAGGAAGTTAACTACGAAACACGCGAAATGCGCGAAAAACAGGAGCGCGCAACCACTGGGGTCCTTCCTGGCAAGGCGAAGCCCGCTTATTCCCTCTGCGTCGGGATCTTTCCGTTTTCGCGCATTTCGCGTGTTTCGTGGTTAAATCTCTTTGGGTTGCCGCCAAAGCCTGCATTGTCGTATAAAGAACCGTCATGGAAGAACTCGTCAAACAGTGGCTGAAGGCAATCGGCGAAGACCCGGACCGGCAGGGGTTGCAGCGCACCCCTGAACGGGTGGCCGACGCCTGGAAATTTCTCACCCACGGCTACAAGCAGGATGTCAACGAGGTGATCAACTCGGCGATTTTCGACGTCGAGGCCAACCACATGATCATCGTGAAGGACATCGAGATCTACAGCCTGTGCGAGCACCACATGCTCCCCTTCTTCGGCCGCTGCCATATCGGCTACATTCCCAAGGGGAAGGTGTACGGGGTGAGCAAGCTGGCGCGCCTGGCCGACATCTTCGCGCGCCGCCTCCAGCTCCAGGAGCGGCTGACCAACCAGATCGCGCGCGTGCTCATGGACAGCCTCTCCCCCGAGGGCGTGGGCGTCGTCATCGAGGCCCGGCATCTCTGTATGATGATGCGCGGGGTGGAGAAGCAGAATTCCAGCATGATCACGTCCGCAATGCTCGGCAGCTTTCACGACTCCATCGCCACGAGGACCGAGTTCCTCGACCTGATCGGCCACGACTCCCGAGTCGTGTGATCAGTCGTTGCTCCAGCCCAGCACCTCGAACAGCTTGAACACCGTGCTCATCGCGATCGCGACGACGGTCGCGAGTCCCATGCCCGCCAGCGTGACGCTTCCGATTTCGACGTGCATCCCGCTCAAGCCGACGGTCAGGACCACGGCGGTCAGGATCAGGTTGCGCGGCTTGCTGTAATCGATGTGCGATTCCACCAGCATCCGGATACCGGATGCGGCAATCACGCCGAACAGCACAAGGCAGATCCCGCCCATCACGGGCGTCGGGATCGTCTGGATCCCGGCCGCGAGCTTCCCGACGAACGAGATCACGATCGACAACACCGCCGCGCCGCCGAGAACCCACACGCTGTAGACTCGCGTGATCGCCAGCACGCCGATGTTTTCGCCGTATGTCGTCGTCGGCACCGAGCCGACGAGGCCGGACAACGTCGTGGAAAGGCCGTCGCCGAGGAGCGAGCGATGCAGGCCCGGGTCCTTCACGAAATCGCGGCCGCAGATGTTCCCGGTGACCACGAGATGGCCGATGTGTTCCGCAACGACAACGAGCGCCGCCGGCAGGATCGTAATGATCGCGCCCAGCCGGAAATCAGGGAGGACGAACGTCGGCATGGCAAACCACCCGGCCTCCGCGACGGGCTTGAAGTGGACCAGCCCGAGCGGCAAGGACAGCGCGTATCCCGCGATGACGCCGAGCAACACCGGGATCGCCGCCAGGAAGCCGCGGAACACAACGGAACCGAAAACGACCACGGCCAGCGTGGTCAGCGAGACGGCGACCGCCTTCGGGGCCATGAACAGCGACGGGTTGTTCGCGTCGGGAACCAGCCCCGCCATTTTCGCCGCGACCGGCGCAAGCTCCAGGCCGATGATCGCCACAATCGCGCCCATCGCCGCGGGCGGG
Source organism: uncultured Lentisphaerota bacterium (assembly GCA_937870865.1). GTDB lineage: Bacteria > Verrucomicrobiota > Kiritimatiellia > CAIQIC01 > JAGNIJ01 > CALMZY01. The sequence goes on from CALMZY010000168.1 coordinate 20,921, forward strand.
AATACAACGTTCAGCCAGCCGATCCCCACCCGGCCGATCAGGAACGCGATCAGCATGAACACGATGCCCGCGCAAACAAAACCCGACAGCGCGGCCGCGTAGCCCTGCGACGCCATGACCACGAACACCGGCGAGATGAAGGCGAAGCTCGAACCGAGAAACGCCGGAATTTTCGCCTTCGTCACCACGATGTATAGCAGTGTGCCGACACCGTTCATGAAAAGCACCGTCGCCGGGTTGATCTTGAACAGAATCGGCACAAGAACCGACGCGCCGAACATGGCGAACAAGTGCTGGAGGCTCAAGGGAAACGATTCGATCAGCGGCGGGCGTTCTTCGACCTGGATCACGCGACGGTTCATCGACTGCGCGTGACCTCCACAGCGACGCTCCTCGCGAACCGCAGCGCGGCGGGCTTGTCCACGGTGACCGTGGCGCGCCGGACCTTCGGATTCTGAAGACAGGTGTCGGCGATACGATCGGCCAGCTTCTCGATCAGTTTGAACTCGCTGGCCTCGACGAGCTTGATGACTTCCTTCTTGATGCTCTTGTAGTCGACCGCGTCGGCAAGCTGGTCGCTCTTCGCCGCCGCCGAATGATCGCATTCGAGGACGATATTGATCACCACGTCCTGCTTCTCGCGCCGCTCCTCGGGATACACGCCGATGATGCAGCGGAGGGCAAGGTCGCGGATGTAGATTTTATCCATGGCTCAGGTCCAAAGTCCAAGGTCCAAAGTCCAAAGTCAACACCAAGCGTCAAGTGTCGAGGGTCAAGTTTCCGAGCAGGTTCTGTCCACCGTCCACAAATACCGTCTGCCCCGTAACCGACTCACTCTTCAACAGGAACACTATCGCGGCGGCAACTTCCTCCGGCTTCACGAGCCGGCCCAGGGGGAGCGGCCCGGCGTTATCCTTAAGGTAGGCCTTCCCCTTCCCCGGCGGAGGGAGCACCGCGCCCGGGGCAACGGCGTTGACCGTGATGCGGGGCGCGAGTTCTAGCGCGGCGATTCTGGTGAATTCCGCCAACGACTTCTTGCTGAGAACGTACGGAACGCAGGAATCGTCGAGGCTCGTGATCCGCCGGTCCAGAAGATTGATCACCGCGCCCTTCTTCACCCGCTGCGCGAACGCGCGCGTCAGCAGGATCGGCGCGAACAGGTTCGGCCAGAACTCGTCCGTCAGCTTCTTTGCCGTGATCGTCTTCAGCGAGTCCTTGTGAAACACCGCCGCGTTGTTGACGAGGATGTCGAGCTTGCCGGCGTGGGCAATCAGCCGTTCGCACGCGGATTCGGAATCGAGATCGGATTGCACGGCTCGCCCGCCCAATTCCCTGGCCAGCGCCAGCGCCTCGCGTTTCGAATGCCGGTAGTGGATGACCACGCTGGCGCCCTCGGCCGCCAGCGAGCGGCAGATCGCGGCGCCAATGCGCACCGCCCCGCCGGTAACAAGGGCGGTTCTACCCGCAAGATTCATCTCTCCCATGTCTCCTATACGCCACACGTTGCCGAAGACAGGATCGTCGGCTGTGGGTTTCCACAGCCCGTTCTTCAAACCTGCTTCCCTCAAAGCGAAGACAAGCTTGTTCAGTTCGCTAAGCTCGAAAACCGCCTTCTCTGCTTTTGTGAGTCTTCTTTTCACAGATTCTTGCCATCAAGGAACGGTGAAAGAACTTTATAACACTTCTCCACGGTCTCCAAGCCTCTCGCGCCTATAATATTGCCCGGCACTCCGTTCTGGGTTAGGTTTGGGCGGCACAGGGAGCTCCTATGAAAAAGATTCTCGTTTACCTCTTTCTCGCGACGACGGTCCTGCTTCCGGCTCCCGGCTGGAGCGAAGGGGCCACCGCATCGGCCGATGTCGTCTACACCATCCCCATCCGCGGCATGATCGAGCCGGCCCTGCTCTACGTCATCCGCCGTGGCGTGGCGGAGGCCGAGGATGTCAACGCCAAGGCGGTCATCTTCGTCATGGACACGCCGGGCGGCACGCTCCAGGCGGCGAGCGATATCGTCCGCACGATCCAGAAGATCAAGGTGCCGACGTACACGTTCGTGGAGAAGGACGCGTTTTCGGCGGGCGCGATCATCGCGCTGGCCACGAAGAACATCTACATGGCGCCCGGCACGGTGATCGGCGACGCCATGCCGATCATGATGTCGCCCATCGGCGGCGCGCAGGAGATGCCCGATGACCTCAAGGAGAAGGCCGTCTCCGCGGTCGCGGCGCTCGTCCGCGCCGCCGCCGAGGAGGGCGGGCATAACAAGGAGCTTGCGGAGAAAATGGTCCGCCGCGAACTCGAGTTCAAAATAGGCAATGAAGTCATCAGCCCCGCGGGACAGCTGCTGACGTTGACCAACATCGAAGCCGAACGCAAGGTGGGCAAGGACAAGAAACCCCTGCTGTCCAAGGGCACTTTCAAGGACGTCAACGACCTGCTGAAGGGCGTCGGGCTCGAAAACGCGACGGTCAGGGAACTGCAGGTGACAGCCATCGAGAAGGTCGCGCGTTACATCGCCGCGCTCGCGCCCATTTTCCTGATCGTCGGCCTGCTCGGCCTCTACGTGGAATTCAAGATGCAGGGCGCGGTCCTGCCCGGCGTCGTCGGCGTGATCTGCCTCGCGATCTTCTTCTGGGGTCATCACATCGCCGGACTCGCCGGCGCGGAGGATATCCTTATCTTCCTTCTCGGGTTCGCGCTCCTCGTGGTCGAACTGCTTTTCATCCCCGGCTTCGGGTTCCTCGGATTCCTGGGCATCGCCATGATGCTCTGGGCAATGTTCGATGCGATGGTCGAGAAATATCCCGGGGGTCCGTGGTATCCGACGTGGCCCGTCGTGCAGATTCCCCTGATCAAGCTGTCCGTCGCGCTGATCGGGACGGCCGTGGCCGCGATGTTCCTCGGGAAATACCTTCCGGAAACCCGGCTGTTCAAGAACATCGGGCTCGACGCGGCAACCAGCCGGAAAGACGGCTATGCCGCATCGGATGACTCGGGCTCGCTGGTCGGTCTTGAAGGCCGTGCGCTCTCCCCGCTCCGCCCCGCCGGCTCCGCGGAGTTCGGAGACCGAAGACTGGACGTCGTCACGCGCGGCGATTATCTGGCGGGCGGAACGCGGATACGGATTGTGGAAACTCACGGAAACCGTATTATTGTAGAGGCGGTTGCCGAGAAAAGCGTTTAACGGGAATCAAACAATGTTCCAACTGTATGCCATTCTGATTATCGCGGGACTTTTCCTGATCGGCGCGGAGATATTTCTTCCCGGCGGCGTGATCGGGTTGATCGGCGCGATGTGTCTGCTCGCCGCAATCGTTGTCGGCTTTGTCACGTTTCCCATGGATATGGCGCTGCTCAACACGCTCGCGATCATTGTCCTCTCTGGAATCTGCATCGTCGTCTGGGTGAAGTACTTTCCGAGAACCCGGATGGGCAAGAGCCTGACCCTCGCCGATGACGGCAAGTCGTTCAAGTCCGCCTCGCCCGAATTCATGGCCCTGCTCGGCAAGGAAGGCGTCGCGATGTGCGTTCTCCGCCCCGCCGGGATCGCGAAGTTCGACGGCAAGCGCGTGGACGTGGTCGCCGACGGGAGCTGGATCGAGAGCGGAAAACCGGTCAGGGTGACCCAGGTGGAAGGTGTTCGCATTCTGGTGAAGGAAATTCTCCCGCCCACCGCCGCAAAGGATCCCGGGGCATGAGGCGCGTACTCGTTTTACTCACTCTTATTGCGTTGTCGGCTCCGGCCCAGGCCGTCCAGCTGATCCGGACGGACGGGTTCAAGCTTCCGCACGGCCGGACCCTGACGAACGAGACGTGGGTGCTGGCGCAGGATATTTCCTTCGGGGGAACGGCGAAGGACGATTTCTTTGCCGCGTGCGCCGGCGGCCCGGGCGGGGTCGGAAACGTGCGCCTCGCGGGCACGTTCGAGAACGATATCTGGGCCTTCGGCAACACGATCATCTTCTCCGGCGTCACCAAAGAGCATGCCCGATTCCTCGCGAACGAGGTCACGATGGACGGGACCGTCGGGCTCGGCGCGCTGGCGGCCGGAAACGCCGTCACCCTGACGACCAACTCGACGATCCAGGGGGATGCCGCGCTCGCGGGCCAGAGCGTTGTCATCGCCGGGAAAGTACGCGGCAACCTGAAAGTCCTCGCCACATCCGCGACAATCAGCGGGACCATCGAGGGCAACATCCGGATCATGGCGGACGACATCGTTGTGATGCCGGGCACGATCATCGAGGGCAACCTGACGTACACGTCCTCCAAGGATCTGTTCCTGGATCCGGCCCATGTGCGGCTCGACGGACAGTTGATCCGGACGGAAGTCGCGGCGGCCCGCCAACCGTCGGGCTACGAGGTATTTCTTACCCAGGCGTACTACTATCTCTGTGCCCTCGTCGCGGGACTTCCCTTCATCGCCCTCTTCCCGCGCTTCACCGGCAGGGCCGTCCGGCACTTCCGCCAGTCGTCATGGCGTTGCGCGCTGATCGGCGTCATTGCCTTCTGCCTGATCCCGATGGCGGCCCTGTTCCTGCTGCTGACCATCGTCGGGATTCCGCTCGGCTTCCTTCTTCTCCTCTCCTACGCGATCATGGGATACCTCGCCAAAATCGTCGTTGCGCTCGGAGTCGGAGGCGCCCTGCTCCGCCGCCACGGGCCCCAGCCGTTCAGCCGCGTCTTTACCAGCCTGTCCATCGGGCTGATCTCCATCTACGCGATGGCCGTGCTCCCGTACGGGATCGGCATGCTCGTTGCGTTCCTGGTCGTGGTGCTGGGCCTGGGCGCCATCGTCCTTGCCATTTTCACGTCGCATTCCGCCCTGGAAACGGCGCCCCCGCTTCCGCCGCCGGTTCCGGCAGTTCCCCCTTCGTCGTCCGGGTCGTACAACAGCAAGGAAGAAACACCAAAGAAGGAGTGATCCCATGGGCGTGCAAATTGTCACCATACTGTTCGTACTGCTGGCCATTGTTGTACTCATCCTGGTCGGCCTGTTCTTCTACTTCCTCAAGATCTGGGTGCAGGCCTGGATGTCGGGCGCCAAGGTCAGCCTGTTCAAGCTCCTCGGCATGAAGCTCCGCAAGGTGCCGCCCAGCCTGATCGTCGGCGCGCGAATTCAACTGGTCAAGGCCGGCATCGAACTCGACACCGACCCGCTCGAAGCCCACTACCTGGCGGGCGGCGATGTCATGATGGTCGTCAACGCGCTGATCGCCGCCGACAAGGCGAACATCGACCTGACCTTCCAGAAGGCCTGCGCGATCAACCTCGCCGGCCGCGACGTGTACGACGCCGTCCGGACCAGCGTGAATCCGAAGGTGATCGACTGCCCCGATCCGGCCAAGGGAACCACGATGCTGGACGCCGTGGCCAAGGACGGCATCCGCCTGCTCGTGAAGGCGCGCGTGACCGTGCGCACGAACCTGGCCCGCCTCGTCGGCGGCGCCACCGAGGAAACGATCATCGCCCGCGTCGGTCAGGGCATCGTCAGCGCGATCGGTTCGTCCTCCACGTACAAGGACGTGCTGGAGAACCCGGACCACATCAGCCGCAAGGTGCTCGAGAGCGGACTCGATGCGCAGACATCCTTTGAAATCGTCTCGATTGATATCGCGGACGTCAGCGTGGCCGGCGTCAGCGGCGCGCGCGAAGTCGCGAACGTCGGCGCGCTGCTCGAGACCGAGCGCGCCGAGGCGGACAAGAAGCTGCGCCAGGCCGAGGCGGAAGGCCGCCGCGCGATGGGCGTCGCCAAGGAACAGGAAATGCGCGCCCGCGTCCAGGAAATGCAGGCGAAGGTCGTCGAGGCCCAGGCCGAGATTCCGATGGCGATCGCGCATGCGTTCAAGGTCGGCAAGCTGGGCGTCATGGACTTCTACCGCATGCAGAACATCAGGGCGGACCCGGCGATGCGCGAGGGGCGCGCCGAAGGCGGACCGGAGCAGGCGAAGCGGTAGCGCAAAAACGGTGGGGCGAAGCCCCCGGCTGAGCCGGTTCGTCATGGCGGCGGCTCGGCGGGGACGCCTCGCCCTACCGAAGTACGCGGAACATTATGAACCTGGAAATCGTCAGAGCAGACAGCGGAGCGGATGCCGTCATCTGGCTGGTGTTGGGCGTGTTCTGGCTGATCGCGCAGGCGATCTCGAAACTGCGCGGAGGTTCCCGACCGCCCCCGAGACCTCCGCCGATCGAGAGCGACGAACGCTCCATCGAAGAGGATCTGAGAACTCTCTTCGAGCAGATCAGCGGCCAGCAGCAGCCGCCGCAGCCACCTCCACCGCCACCCATCACAAAAGCCATGAAGCCGGTTCCGTATGGCGCAGGCAAACGGCATCAACGGCCGCCGAATGTGAAGCAGAAATCGGCCGGCCGGTTTCCGCCAGCCCAACAGGCCGTTCCGGAACTTCCTCACGCTGTCGCCGAAGCTCCGCAGGAGTTTCACGAGATCCACGCTTTGCCCAAGGCCCGATCGCGCGGGGGGATGTTCAAGGAATCAGCCTTCGGGTTCAACGCCATCACGACGCCCCTGCCCGCTCTTCTGCCGTTGGGCGTAAACGCCGAAGGACGCGGCGCGCAGCTGCGCGAGCTCGTCAAGGGACGCCGCCAGTTCAAGAGGGCGATGATCAGCCAGATTGTGCTGGGACCGCCGAGGGCGCTATCGACTTGATCAGGCGCGGTGAACGCCTTCCCCCTCGTCCGGGGACGGGCGACGCTACACCACCCGGCGGCGGCCTCCGACTTTCGTGAGCAGCCATCGCTCTTCGTGCTGGACGCTCTGGCCGGGCTTCAAGTTCACCAGCGGGCCCAGGGTCTCCAGTTCGAGGATGTTCTCGTCCGTGTAGACCTCGAAGTTTACGTCGTAATCGGGATGCACAGCGCCCGCCTTCCGGGCGAAGTTCTTGATGAAGAGGATATCGCCCTTCAAATACGCAACCCATCCCTGCCTCTGTGCCATTCCGAGTTTGAACGGTCCGCGCCGCGGATCCTGCCTCACCAGCAGAAACTTTGTGCCCAGTTTGAGCCTCGGGTCCGTCATATCCGTATAGCTCCACAGGCTCCAGTTCTGGTTCGGCGTGCATCGTTCATCATGCGGCACCAGCTTCGGCACAGGGATGATCGCCACGCCGTTCCTGGGCATGACGCTCAAAGCCCACGCGGAGCACGGCACCGTTTTTTTCCCGTCGTTCGTGAGCGTGTGAATCACCCTGACTCTCGCGCCGCGCGGCGCAAGCGTGATGTCCATGGATTTCCGGATGCCGGTCAACGGCCCCTTCCTCTGGACCACGCGAATGCCGCCGGGAATCTCCTTCACCATCTCCACGGCGCTATTGTCGAGCTCGTACGTCTTCGGCTTGTGTTCCGGCGCAACCCACAGCCGGTGGCCGCCGCGGATCATCCACTTCCGCTCCCCGCACTTGCCAAGCTGACTCTTGAACTCCCCGAAGATATTCGGCCCACCCACGAAACCGCACCGGATGATTCGCGGCCCGACGCCCAGCGTCACGATCACCTCGATCGCGCCGTTGGTCAGCCGCACATTCTGCTTCCAACCTTTGTATGAAACGAGTTTCACGCCCGTCTCCTTCCTGCGATTCCAATAAGCCAGAATCCCGGCCCGGCTGCAAGACAACCTTGCGCAGGCCGTGACATCTGAGGCACGTATCGAGGCCCCGCCTCCTCTCTCGACACCCGTTCCCCGTAGGCGTAATTTATAGGGTTGTCGGCATGGGCGCACGAACAAGGAGAAGGCGGACACTATGGCTACCGATGAACAGTGGAGAGAAATCGTGCGAACCTGCGTCACGGCCTGTCACGGGCTGGAACTGCCTGTCAATGTCGAGCGGGGCGCGTTGAAGGAATGCCTCGACGTGCTGGCGCATCTTTCCAAGTCTGTCTCGGTCGCTGTGAAGAAAGGCGCGTTGCGTCCAGCGACCGACAAGGACAAGACCGTGGTCAACCTGCTGATCGGCATGGTCGACCTGGCGAACCGGACACTCGAGAAGGTCGGCGTGTCCCAGGAAGACGCTGAAGACAAGTAGTCGTCCCCCTGCAAGATAGCCTTGCGCCCGCACACGAAGTTTACTAAGTAATTCGCCTGCTCGGTGGACGCAGCATCCCGCGGGATGATTTTTTAGATGAATCCTGCTGAGTGCCGGGACAGTTTTTTGCAGTGGCCGCAGTGGCGCCCGTCTTCGTCCCGATGCAGCATCGGGACTACGGCGCGGCAGTGATTAGTGATTCGTTTTGTGTTTTTGTATT
>CALMZY010000169.1 GCA_937870865.1 uncultured Lentisphaerota bacterium
GCTTGCCGAGCGCCAGGGCCAGCGCGTCGACTTTCTTCACGGAGTGGGCGACGACCTTGAAGTCCCTAGGCATTCGCCACCCCCTTTCCCGCGCGCTCCGCGGCGACTCTGCGGACCGCCGTCCATATCTTTTCATAGCCCGTGCAGCGGCAGAAATTTCCGTCCATGTGGACGCGGATGTCCTCGTCCGTCGGCTCCGGAATTTCCTTCATCAATGCCTCCGCGGAAAGGATCATGCCGGGAATGCAGTACCCGCACTGCACGGCGCCCTCCTCCACCAGCGCTGTCTGCAGGCGGTGCGGCTTCTCGAACGTGCCGAGGCTCTCGATCGTGCGCACGTCGCGGCCGTCGGCGAGAAAAGCGTACGTGATGCACGACAGCGCGGCCTTGCCATCGATCAGCACCGTGCACGCGCCGCACGTGCCCTCGTCGCAGCCTTCTTTCACTCCAAGACAACCTGACCGGCGCAGGAGCTTGACCAGCTTCTCGTCCGGCGCAATCGTGAAACTTCGTTTCTCGCCGTTCAGGGTGAAGGAGATGTTCTTCTGCTGCGTCATGCCGCACCTCCTTTCGCCGACTGCCACGCCTCGGTCAGCGCGTCGCCCACCAGCACCCGGGCGAGGTTCGCGATGTATTCCTCGGACATGCCGGCGTTGGACTTGAACTTCAGCCCGGCGAGCCCGCGCGCGGCGGCGTCAGCAAAAACCCCTTCCTTGACTGCTTGTCCCTTCACGGCCTCCTCGACCGCCTTCAGCCGCGAGGGAAACGGAATTCCCGCGCCGGCCGCGACGCGCACGCTCTTCACGGTCCGGCCCTCGAGCTCCATACACGCCGCGACGGTCATCAGGCTGAACCCGAAGGAGGCCTGTGTCTGCTTGCGGTAGCCGAATCCCGCACCGCCGCCGACCGCCGGCACGATCACCGCCGTCAGCAGCCCTCCGTTCTTGAACAGCCGAGCGGGCTGCGAGCTGAAGTACTCGTCCGCCCCGACCTGCCGCTCGCCATTCTCGGCAATCACCATCGTCGCGCCGAGCGCCTGCAGCGCGACGGCGAAGTCGGACCACGGGAAGATGCGCGCGATGTTGCCCCCGAGGGTCGACATGTTGCGGAGCTGCTGGGAGGCGAGATGTATCGCCACGCGATCGAGCACCCAGCCCGCCTCATGGTGTTTCTGGAGCGCCGACAGCCGTGTGGCCGCGCCGACGCGGAACCCCCCGTTCTCGCGCCGGATGCCGTCCAGGCCGGCCCCGTTGATGTCCACGGCCACCCGGTCCTCGTTGACCGGCGCGAAGATAAACGAGGTCCCGCCGGCGACGACAAGCGCCGAGGGGCCAAGCTGTTTGATCGTGGAGAGCGCCTCGTCGAGGCGGTGGGGCGTCCGGAAATCTGAAATACTCATGGGCACCTCGCTGGCTGATAACGCAAATTCCGAAGCCAGAGCATACAGTGAAGACAAACGATGTGTAAAGCTGTAGCGGTGGATCGAAGCAGACGCGATTTCAAAATCGCGTCTTCGGGCCAGCGAACGAATCACCTGTAGCGGACGCCCAGCTTTTTCTCGGCGGCGGAGAGCATCTTCTCCGCGATGCGATTCGCACGCTCCCAGAGCGCCTCTTCGTCAACCCCCACGAGCTTGCCGTGCTCCACGAGCACCTTGCCGTTGACAATCGTGTACTCCGCGCGCGGGCCGGCGCCGCACATCAGGATTGCCGCGGCGGGATCGGCCATCGCGCCGGCGTAGTCGATCTGGTCCAGGCGGAACACGGCGAGGTCGGCGGCCTTGCCGACCTCGACGCTCCCGATCTCCGGCTGGCCCAGCACCGCCGCGCCGCCGCGGGTGGCCATCTCGACCACCCGGATCGGCGGCATCGAATCCACCGCCGTGCCCACGCGGTGAACGAGCAGAGCCAACTGCATCTCGCGCACGAAATTCGACGAGTCGTTGCTCGCGCTGCCGTCCACACCAAGACCGATCTTCACTCCGGCTTCCAGCATCTTCGGGACCGGGCAGATGCCCGAGCCCAGCCGCAGGTTCGACGCGGGACAGTGCGAGATGCCGGTCTGCGTCTGCGCCAGCCGCGCGATCTCCGCGTCGTTGAAGTAGATTCCGTGCGCGTACCAGACGTCCGGCCCGACCCACCCGGTGGATTCCATGTACTCGAGCGGCCGCATGCCCAGGTTCTTCCGGCAATACTCCTCCTCGTCCACCGTCTCGCACAGGTGCGTGTGAAGCTGAACCTTCTTGGAGCGCGCATACTTCGCCGTGTCCGCCAGCAATTCCGTCGTCACGGAAAACGGCGAGCACGGCGCGAGCACAATCCGGCACATCGAGAAAGGCGCGGGGTCGTGGTACTTCGCGATCACGCGATCGCAGTCTGCGAGGATTTCGTCCGGATCCTGGACGACGTCATCCGGCGGCAGGCCGCCCTTCGATTTCCCGCGGCTCATGCTTCCGCGCGTCGGGTGGAAACGAATTCCCAATTCCTTCGCCGTCTCGATCTCCACGTCCAGCAGTTCGCGCGACGCCTTCTTCGGAAAAACGTAGAAGTGATCCGTGGTCGTGGTGCAGCCCGTGAGCAGGAGCTCGCCCACACCGACCCGCGTGCCGACCTCCACCGCCTCCTCGCTCAGCTCGCGCCAGACTTCGTAGAGCCCGATCAACCAGTCGAACAGCTTTGCGTTCTGGACCTTCGGGATATTGCGCGTGAGCGTCTGGTAGAGATGGTGGTGGCAGTTGACGAAGCCGGGATAGACGACGCAGTTCGTGGCGTCGAGGAGGCGAAGGTCCGGCCCGGTTTTCGACTGAATCCCCTTCCCGATCTTCGTGATCCGGCCATCCTCGACGAGCACATCCACGCCATGGGCGATCAACTCGTCTTCGCCCATCGTCACCAGCGTATGAATGTTCTGAAGCAGCAGACGGGACATCAGAACCTCCGCGCTTACGATACCGGGCACGCGAGACCCCGTAAAGGATGATCCCGTCTAGGGAACGGTCGGGACCATGCGATAGTAACTCTCCGCATAGTCCCATTCGTCCGTGAACGTGATCGCGCCGCCCGTGCCGGCCCGCTTGTACAAAAGCGTGGCCCACCCACCCTCGCCCAGGACGGACTGACTCCTGCCCGCGTCGTACCGGCGCGTCGCAGAGGACTCGAACGTGATGGCCTTGTCGTCGCCCGAAAGACAGATCTCGGTGAAACGCAGATTCGAGGAGGGATCGCCCGGGTCGGTCCCCGCCATGAACTCCGCGAGGTTCGAAGACTTGTCGCCATCCTCGTCCTCGTCCGGATCGCCCAGCTTGTACCCGCCGAAATGGTCATACTCATACCCGTCCGGCATTCCGTCGTGATCGGAATCGAGGACCAACCGATACGAGAACTCGGACGTGTCGAATGTGACTCCATCCGTGGCCGTGGCGGTGATGAAACTCGGCGGCCGCGCCGGGGTCGGGAATCGGTTTGTGAACGTCGTGATGCCGGCCGGGCCAATCATGACAAGATTGGTCGTGCTGATGACGGACTCGCCCTCGCCGTACCCGGAGGGATCGACGTCGGAACTTCCGAAGTACCCGATGAGTTTCACCGACGTCTGGGCGCCGTCGATCGTCCCGATCACCGTGATCTGCGTCCCGTTGTTCGTGGCGGAAAGCAGGACGGGGAAGTTCTGCATGTTGTTCGCGCCGGAGTCTTCATCGTCCGGATCGTTCGTCGTGTAGCTGTCGGCACCCAGATTGATCCCGATCCATCCGTTGGAAAAGATCAGGTTCTGCACGATCCGGTTGCCCGTGCCGCCGGCTACACGTACCCCGTCGTGGCCGTTGAACGCGATGTAGTTTGTGACGCTGCCTGAGACAATGCTTCCGATCTCGTTCGACAGCGCGTCGTTGTTGACCGATATGCCGTGCTCTCCGTTCGACAAAGGGGCCAGTGTCGCGGAGCATCCAATCCAGTTCCCGAACACGTGATTCCCCGCCGAATCGGCCCCAGTGATGCCGATCCCGTCCCACCGGTTTCCGGCAATGATGTTGCCCTCGTTTGTGCGGCCGCCGATCCAGTTGTCAGGCGACCCGTTCACAAGCACGCCGTAGTTCGCGTTCGAGACCGGGTCCACGGCGAAGGCATCCGTGCCGATGAGGTTTCTCTGAATCATGTTGTTCCGCGCGCCGCTTCTCAATTCGATGCCAGAGCTCTGATTGCCGGAAATCAGGTTCACAGAGAGCGGGTTGCTGCCTCCCACGCGATTGCTCCGCCCGCCGTCGATGAACACCCCGATATCGTTGCCCAGCGCGAAAGCTCCGTTCACATCGGTCCCGATGTAGTTCCCCTCGATCACGTTGTTGAACGAATTGCTGTGATAGATACGTATACCCGCGCCGCCGTTTCCGCTGATGATGTTCCCATCTCCGGGAGTCGTTCCGCCCACCTGGTTGTATGACCCCTGCCAGATATCCACGCCAGACGT
>CALMZY010000170.1 GCA_937870865.1 uncultured Lentisphaerota bacterium
CGGACGCGCAGATGCTCGAAGATCCCGCGCCGCCCCTTGTAGCCCGTGTGGTTGCAGTACGAGCAGCCGGCGCCGTAGTAGAAACTGCGGTCGCCCATCGACTCCTCCTTGAGGTTCAACTGGTCGAGGATGCTCTTCTCGGGCTTGTACGGGGTGCGGCAGTTCTGGCAGATGGTGCGCACGAGCCGCTGGCCGAGAACCGCCTCGAGGGTGGAGGCAATGAGGAACGGCTCGACGTTCATGTCGATCAGCCGCGTGATCGCGCCGGACGCGTCGTTCGTGTGCAGCGTGCTGAACACCAGGTGGCCCGTGAGCGACGCCTGGATGGCGATTTCCGCCGTCTCGAGGTCGCGAATTTCACCCACCATGATGATGTCCGGGTCCTGGCGCAGGAAGGCGCGCAGCATTTTCGCGAACGTCAGCCCGATCCCGTCGTTGATCGGGACCTGGATGATGCCTTCGATGTCGTATTCGACCGGTTCCTCGGCGGTCAGCAGCTTGGACTCGATCGTGTTGATCCGGCGAAGGGCCGAGTACAGCGTGGTCGTTTTGCCCGAGCCCGTCGGACCGGTCACGATGACGATGCCGTTCGGCTTGTCGATGTCCTCGCTGAAATACTGGAACACATCCTCCGGCAGGCCGATGTTCTCGAGCTCCAGGGAAACGATGCTGCGGTCGAGCACGCGGAGCACCACGCTCTCGCCGAACTGGGTCGGCAGGGTGGAAACACGGAAATCGATGGGCCGCCCGCCCACGTTGATCTGGATGCGGCCGTCCTGCGGGAGCCGGCGTTCGGCGATGTCGAGGCCTGAGATGACCTTGATGCGGGACGTGACCGGCAGGGCGAGATGCTTCGGGGGCGGCGCCATTTCGTAGAGCGCGCCGTCCACGCGGTACCGGATCTTGAACTCGTTCTCGAACGGCTCGAAGTGAATATCGGACGCGCGGTCCTGCACGGCCTGGTAGAGCACGAGGTTCACGAACCTCACGACCGGCGTGGAGCTGACCATCTGTTCGAGCTGGGTGATGTCCTCCCCGCGCTTCGCCGCCTCAATCAGGTCGCCGGCGTCCTTCAGCTCGGACTCGAGGGCGGAGAGCATGTCGCTGACGGATTCGCTCTCGTCGCCGTAATACCGGCCGAGGTACGTCCGGATGTCGTCCTCGCGGGCGACGACAAACGAGACGTCCCGCGTCAGCACGAACGTCAGCTCATCCACGATCTCGGGGCTGAGCAGGTCGAAGGTGGCCAGCGTCACGCTGTTCTTGCCGACCTCGACCGGGATGACGTTGTACATGCGGGCCACGCTGGCGGGGATGGTCTTGATCACCTCCGGCTGGAGCTCGAGGTCGCGCAGGTTGATGACCTGTGTGCCCAGCTGGCGGGCGATGACCTCCAGCAGCTGATCCTCGGCGATGATATCCATGTCGATGAGCACCTGGCGGACCGGCTTGCCTGTCCGCTCATGCTCGTCGACCACCTCGTTGGCCTGGTCGGGAACAATCAGGCCGTCTTCCCGCAGCTGCTGCAGGAGCAAATCGTTGAATTCGACATCCGCCATAACCTGTGCCCGCTATTTCTTCTTCTGCTGCGCCATGACTTCCAGCTTCTGGACAATGGCATCCTGGTCCTGACACTTCGTGATCAGGTCCTCGTATGCAATCATGCCCCGCTCGTACAGCGCCATCAGATGCGCATCGAGCGTCATCATGCCCCACCGCGCGCCGGTCTGAATATCCGACGTGATACGGAACGTCTTGTTGTCGCGGATCAGGGACCGGATGGACGGGGTCGCGAACATGATCTCGAACGCCGCGATACGGCCCGGCTTGTCCTGCCGGACGAGCAGGAGCTGGGAAATCACGGCGACGATGCTGGACGAGAGCTGGGTGCGGACCTGCTCCTGCTGGTTCGTGGGAAACGCATCCACGATACGGTCGACCGTGCGCGCGGCGCCGGTCGTGTGCAGGGTCGCGAACACCAGGTGGCCGGTTTCCGCGGCGGTGATCGCCGCTTCCATGGTTTCCAGGTCGCGCATTTCACCGACGAGAATGACATCCGGGTCCTGGCGCAACCCGCGCCGCAGGGCCTCGCTGAAGGACGGGACATCGACGCCGATCTCGCGCTGGATCACCACACTGCGCTTGTGGACGTGGTAGTATTCGACCGGGTCCTCGATCGTGATGATATGGCAGTCGCGCTCCTCGTTGATGATGTTCAGCATGCTGGCGAGCGTCGTCGTCTTGCCGGACCCGGTGGGGCCCGTCACCAGGATCAGGCCGCGGGGCTTGTAGAGAAGGTCCTTGATCTGCGCCGGAAGCCCGATTTCCTCCAGGGACATCAGCTTGGAGGGAATCTGGCGGAGGACCAGCCCGATGTGGCCCTTCTGCTTGAGCACGCTCACGCGGAAGCGGGCGGCCGTGCCGAAGCCGAAGCCGAAGTCCGTTCCGCCCTGCTCGCGGACTTTCTGCACGTGATCTTCCGAGGTGATGCTCTTCATCAGGCGCTCGGTGTCATCCGGGGTGAGCGGATCGGCATCCAGCGGCTGAAGGCTCCCGTGGATGCGGAGCACGGGAGGAAGCCCGACTTCCAGGTGAAGGTCCGACGCCCCCTCGTCCACGACCAGCTGAAGGAGATCGCTCATCACCAGATCTGACGATTTGATGGTTGGCATTAGTCAATATCCCCCATGGTAACGCGCAGTACTTCTTCGAGGGTGGTCACGCCCGCCACCACCTTGCGCAAGCCATCCTCCCGCAGGGTGCGCATGCCCAGCTCGCGGGCCTTGATGCGAAGCTCCGACGCGGAGGTCTGCTCGAAAATCAGGTGCCGCACATCGTCGCTGACGGTGAAGATTTCGAAGATGCCCAGCCGGCCCCGGTAGCCGGTGAACTGGCAATCCGTGCATCCCTTGCCCTTGAACTGCTGCGTCTGCGCGAGCTGCTGCGCGGCCGGCCCCAGCAGCCGCAGCTCCGCCTCCTGGGCCTTGTGCTCCTCCTTGCACTTTTCGCAGATCTTCCGCACGAGCCGCTGGGCCATGATCGCGCGGACCGACGACGCAACGAGGAACGGCTTCACGCCGATATCCAGCAAGCGCGTGATGGCGCTGGGCGCGTCGTTCGTATGGAGCGTGCTGAACACCAGATGGCCGGTGAGCGACGCGTTGACGGCGATCTCCGCCGTCTCGAAGTCGCGGATTTCACCGATCATGATGATATTCGGCGCCTGGCGCAGGATCGACCGCAGCGCGGCCGCGAAGGTGAGCCCGATGTCCGTGCGGACGTGAACCTGGTTGATGCCGGAAAGCTGGTACTCGACGGGGTCTTCCACCGTGATGATTTTGCGATCCGGCCGGTTGATGTAGTTCAGACACGCGTACAGCGTCGTCGTCTTGCCCGACCCGGTCGGCCCGGTCGCGAGGAGAATCCCGTCCGACAGTCCGATCAGCCGCTCGAAGACCTGCTGGTCATCCGAGAAGAAGCCGAGTTGGGGCAGGCCGAGGAGCAGGCTCTGCTTGTCGAGGATACGCATGACGATGCTCTCGCCGTGGCTCGCGGGGATGGTCGATACGCGCAGGTCGAGGTCACGGCCCATGACGTTGATCTGGATGCGGCCGTCCTGCGGCAGGCGTTTCTCGGCGATCTTCATGTTCGCCATGATCTTCACGCGGCTGATGATGGCCGACTGCAGGCGCTTGGGCGGGCTTTCCACCTCGCGGAGAACGCCGTCGATGCGGTACCGGACCCGGAATTTCTTCGCCAGGGGCTCCAGGTGGATGTCCGAGGCGCGATTCCGAAACGCCTCGAGGATGATCAGGCTCACCAGCTTGATGATCGGGGCGTCGGCCTCGGTCGCCTCGCCCTCCTGGGACAGGTCCTTGATGCCATCCGTCGGGACGGCCACGGTTCCCTCGGTGATCTCCTCCAGCATGGATTCGACAGTTGCGCTGGCATGCGCGTAATAGTGCGTGAGCGCGATCTCGATCTCCTCCTCCGGCGCCACCACACCCTCCACGTTGCATTTCAGGATGTAGCGTAGGCTGTCGAGCGTCTCGACATCCAGGGGATCGCTCAAGGCCACGGTCAGCGTGGCTTCATTCTTGTAGACGGGGACGATCTTATAGCGGCGCGCCACCTCGCCGGGGACCAGATCGAGAACTTCCTGCGGGATTTCGAGGCCGGTCAGGGTGATCGTTTCCATGCCGAACTGGCCGGCCAGGGACTTGAGGATGTCCATCTTGGAGACGATCCCGCTTCGCGCAAGGACATCAACAACGCCCTTATCCTCCTGCTGGGCCGCTTCGCGCGCTCGCAGGGCCTGTTCCCGGTTGATCAGTCCGACGCTCTCAAGGATTTCGAGAATATATTCGTCGTTCGCCGTCAAAGATCTTTCCTCTGGGGAAGACGACTAACCACGGCACAATCGAAGGTTACACGCGACCGGAGGGAGTGTCAATGCAAGCGCAGTTCCAAGATCCAGTTTCCACGTTTGGATTCCAGGACGTGGAGGACAAACATGAAACCGGGAACGCAGAATCCAAGATCGAGAAGCGAGAACCCAGAACCCAGAACATAGAACATGGACCCTCCCCACCCCCAACATCCTCCTCACCCACCATCCCACACTTTATAAAGTGTGGGATGGCGCCGGGTCCCATCGGCCTCATCATTTCGAGGCCAGCGACACCAGCGTGCGCGTCAGAGGATCCCGCGCTTTGCAGCAGCGGAACACTCCGTCGCTCTCCTCCACGAACCCACGAGCCTTCAATTTGCTGATGTGTCTATGCAATGCCGATCGCGACGCACCCGTAGCCCTCCTGATCTCGTCGAACGTCAGGTCACCCCGGCCCAGGCTGTGCAGGATATCCAGCCGGCGGGGATGCGTGCAGGCCGTCACGATGCGAAAGACCGAGTCGACGGCCTTCCTTGAAACGCGCAACGCATCGGCCGCGGCTGTCAGGATTGCTGCCGCATCCGGCACGGAGTCGTCACTGCCCACGCGGTAATAGACGTGGCGGCCTCGTCGGCGAACCCCGAGAAAACCCCGTGCATTCAACACCCTCAGGTGTTGGCTGGCGGAACTGACCGAAAGACGCATATCCCGCGCCATCTCAGAAACCGTCGACTCCGGATGCGTAAGGAGGTGACGAACAGACTGGAGCCGTTGCCTGTTTGCCAGAGCCCGGCACGTTCTCCAGATCGAGGGACGCAATTCAGCCATCCCACACTTTATAAAGTGTGGGATGGCTTGAGCACAGGAAAAAAGCACCTGCAACTCACGAAAAGCGAAGACGGAAGAACCGAAGACGGAAGAAGAGAAGACGGAAGATGAGAAGATCGAAAAAGAGAAGTTACCAAGGGGTCAAACGGAACATCGCGACGTTCTGCAGCCAACAGTCTCGCCCGCTCCGGGCCCCATGCTCACCCTCAACCCAGCTTCCGCTTGAGGATGTCTCCAACCATTCCCGGATTCGCCTTGCCCTTGCTTTGACGCATGACCTGGCCGACGAGGAACTGCAGTGCGGCCGCCTTCCCCGCCTTGTAATCCGCGACGGATTTCGCGTTGTCAGCAATCGCCTTGTCGCACATCGCGTCCAGCGCGCCCGTGTCGCTGACCTGCGCCATGCCGCGCTCCTTGACAATCGCTTCCGGGTCGCCGCCCTTCTCGAACAGGATCGCAAACACCTCGCGGGCGCTGGGCATGTTCAGCGTCTTGCCGTCCACCAGCTTGATCAGGCCCGCGAGCGCCTTGGCGCTCACGAGAACCTTCCCGATCTCCATCTCCTTCTCCGAGAGGCACCGGAGCATGTCGGTCATGACCCAGTTGGACGCCGCCTTGGCGTTGCCGGAAAGCTTCGCCACGTCCTCAAAATAGTCGGCCACCGCCTTGTCAGCCACCAGCACGCCCGCGTCGTACTCCGGCAGGCCGTACTGGCTGACCAGCCGCTCCCGCCGCTTCGCCGGCAACTCCGGCAACTGCGACCGCCACGCCTCGACCTGCTCGCGCGAGATCACCACGGGCATCAGGTCCGGCTCCGGGAAGTAGCGATAGTCGTGCGCGTATTCCTTCGACCGCATCGCGAAGGTCATCCCGGCCTCGTCGTCCCAGCGCCGGGTCTCCTGGTTGATTTTGCCGCCCTTCTCCAGCTCGGAAATCTGGCGCGGAATCTCGTACTTCAACGCGCGGAACACGCCCTTGAACGTGTTCATGTTCTTGATTTCGATCTTCGTGCCCAATTCCTTCTGACCCTCCGGCCGCACGCTGACGTTCACGTCGCAGCGCATGTTCCCCTGCTCCAGGTTGCAGTCGCTGACGTTGCCGTACAGCAGGATCTGCTTCAGCGCGACCAGGTACGCGAACGCCTCCTCGGGCGTTCCCATGTCCGGCTCCGAAACGATCTCCATGAGCGGCGTGCCGGCGCGGTTGAAATCGATGCCGCTCGAGCTCTCGAAGTGCATGTTCTTGCCGACGTCTTCCTCGAGATGGATGCGCGTGACGCCAAGCACCTTCTTCGTCCCGCCTTCCAGCTCGGCCTCGACCGATCCGCCGATGCACAGCGGCTTGTCGTACTGGGAAATCTGGTAGTTCTTCGGCATGTCCGGATAGAAGTAGTTCTTCCG
>CALMZY010000171.1 GCA_937870865.1 uncultured Lentisphaerota bacterium
CCATGCTCTCCAGCCAGTTCGCCGCCGCATTCGCGCGCGCCAGGTGGCCGGTGAACTGCGACTCGGTCTTGAGCGACCGGTACAGGGCCACGCGTCCCGGGAACGACGAATTCCGGCTCATCGGCGTGTTCTGCCACGGGAGCTGTTCGTACAGGTTCTCCCACTCGATCGGGACGCTGACCGAACCGCCCTTGGTGGCCGTCGCGGGGAAATTCGTGGTCGGCCGCACGCCCCACGCGAGGATCGCGTTGCGCGGAACCGCATCCTTCACACGGGCTCCGCCGCCGTTCTCCAGCCACGCCGCGAACTCGTACTTGCCGCCGTCCGCGGTGGACTTGTAGTCCGTGTCGTTCAGGTTGCAGTCCGGGATGTACACGTAGGCCAGCCACTCGCCCTGCCCCGTCACCGCGTTCGTCGCGACCGCGTAGATCTCGTTCGTCAAGCTGTCGCCGTTGTTGCCCTTCTCCTTGAACGCGACCTTGAGCTTGAGATTCGTGGCGCTCAAACAGTCGTAGCGCAGTTTCAGCGCGGCGGATTGATTGCCGACCGGGCGCACCAGCGAGGGCGCGTCGGCAATCTCGATCACGTACGGCACATTCGTGCCGGGCGCGTAGGCCAGGAGCATCTCCTGCCCGTTCGGCCCGAGCGTCAGACTGAAGACGCCGTCGCTGTTCGTTTCCACCACCCGGCCCTGCTCGTAGGCGATGATCGTCTTGCCGGTGACAAGCGTGCTGTTGATGGTGAAGGTCAGCCCCGCCCCTCCGCCCGGCTGGGTCGAGTCATACAGGTAATTCTTGACCTGCATCAGGATCGCGCCGTTGGTCGCGGTGCGGTACTCGGGCAGGCACAGGTACGCGTTGGTGCCCGTGGCATAGATCTTCGGCTGCACGCCGAAGTAGTCCTTGATGACCGATCCCAGCACGTCGTAGCGCCATTTCCACGGCAGGACGTCCGGCGTATGGTTAACGTCCATGTCGCCGTCCGGGCTCATGTCGCCCGCGGCGTAGAGGAAGATCGCGGACTTCGCCGTGGTGTGGTTCTTGACCACCACGGCCGGGTTCTTGTGATAGTTGTCCACGTAGACCGAGCCGCCCGCGCGGGAAACGTTGCGCAGGAAGACGTTGTCCGCCTTGAAGACGCCTTCGCCGCTCGCGTAGTCGTTGCACCGGACGAGAAGCCGGGCCTTGTTCGCCCCTGTGGGCACCGTCGCCAGGCCCTCGGTCTTCAGCCACCAGTCGTTCGTGCTGGCCGCGCTGATCGTCGGACTCGCCGACACCGTCGTCATCAGCGTCGCATTGCTGTAGAACTCGAGCTGGATGGTTCCGTACTTGGTCCCGTTGCGCAGCCGGTCGTTGGCCGGGGTGTAGAGGTAGCCGCCGAACTTCAGCTTGTTGCCCGCACTGAAGCCGTTTGTCACATCCTGGTAAATCCCGCCGTCATACCAGAACGTCCAGCAGTTGCCGCCGGTGCCCAGGAATACCGACGTATCCGGGTCATGGTTCGCGTCGTTCCACGCTGACCAGTTGTTCGGCGCAATGCCCGTCCCCGTCAGATCGCCGTTGGACAGAAGGTTGGTCGCATTGATCCGGATGAGGCGGCGATACATGTAGGTGTTCGACGGCGCGAATGTGTCAACCCCGTGCCACACCCACGTGTTCCCCGGGGTGTTGGTGGCCAGTTGCTGACTTTCCGATACGCCGAGATAACGTCCGTCCTTGCCGTACCACTCCAGCGCAACGTACGCGACGCTTCCGTTCTTGAGGGGATCGTCGCTGTTGTTCCGCAGATACGTGCTCGCGGAGTAGCGGCCGAACGGCTGGGCTTGGACATCCTGCCACAGGCCGGCATCGCCCCACATCTGGAGCATCCGGTTCCCGCTGAGCTGCCAGCCCCAAGCCGTCTGCACGGCCATGCCGGCGGCGGCGTAGTTCGTGTCGTACCACGAGCCCCAGCGCACTACCACGTTGCTGTCTTCAAAGCCCTTGTTCCGCCACGTGTCCATCTCGGCCCACAGGACGCCGCCGCTCGAGACGGCCGTCTCGTCGCTGTATTTCCACGGACGCGGCGTGTACGTGTAGCCGCCCGCGACCGCGCCGACTGCGTTGGTCGTGAATGTCACCGTGATGGGCGTGTAGAAGTCCCCGATGTAGGAGCCTTGGTTCTGCGCGCCCTCGACCCCGCCCACGTTGCTCGCGTCCACGCCGAAGAGCAATTTGACCTGGTCCACGAAGTTCGTCATGGGCCGGCCCACCGGGTTCTGCATGCCCGGCAGGTCCGCGCTCGCCAGCACGTGAACGCCGGCGGTGATGACGACCGTGCGCAGGTATTCGAGGACGCCCTTGGTCGTGCCGGGAACCAGCGTGTCCACGCGCATGTTGCGCGGGAGAATGACGACGCGGTAGTTCGTGTAGGCGCCGGTCGCCAGGTTGGTCAGGTTCATGAAGTACGGCTCGTACCCAAGCCGCTCCAGACCGCCCGCCATCTGCTGCATCTCGCACTCGAATCGGTTGTATTGCGAGTCGTTCGCGTCCGTCCACAGGAACGCGATGTCCGGCTTCGCGTCGGCCGATCCGCGCAGCGACTGGCCGATGTTGGCCTGCTCCATCAGAAAGAACGTGTCGCGGCAGGTCCAGAAGGCGGGCTTGATCGCGCGATCCGCGTACAGGATGCCGAAGCCCTTTTCACGCAGGGTGATGTACGGTCGGTCCATCCAAGAGAAAATGTGCGTGCCGATCGCGCCGGCCTCCAGGCCCTCCCAAAGCGTGTTCCGGATCAACTGTCCCTGGGTGGACTCGTCCACGTTCGGGAACAGCCACTCGGTGCTGGTGAAGCCCGTCTCCGAGTAGATGACCGGCATGCCCGTCACCTTCTTCGTGTACGCAACGCCCCAATGCCCGTTCTGCGATTCGTGCCCGAGCAGGGCCCACGGGTAATTGTTGATCGAGAAGTACGCGAGCGCCGCGTTGCTCGCCGCGCATTTCGCCGTGATCTTGCCGCGATCTTCCGCGTGGTAGCGCCAGTCTTCCTCGCCCCACTGCATGCCGACGGTCGAATAGGACAGGAAATGGTTCGTGTCGGCCGAGCGCGCGGCCTTCGCGCCCACCGCCGTGAAGCTGGCGATGGAATCCTCGCGCCACTGCGTGGCGTCTGCCCAGATCGCGCCTTCCACGCCGTACGACCGGTACTGGTCCGGGAACGTGATCTGGTTGAAGTTCGTGTAGCCCGAGCCCCACGCCGCGTTCAGGTTCGCAACGGTGGTGTACTTCGTCTGGCACCACGCGCGGAACGCGGTCTCGCAGTTCGTGTCGTAGCCGTCGTTGATGCCGCTCCAGAGACCGAGATAGCCGTACTCGTTGCCGACGATCCAGCCGGCAATCGCCTTCGAGTTCTTGTAGCGCGCGCACACGTTGCTGAAGAATTCGGCGTACTGGGCGCGCGCGGCGGGCGTCTCGTACCCGATGATGTCGGACTGCCACCGGTTGGTGTGGTAGATGCCGCCCGAGTCCGTCGCCGGCGGGTGCATGGTGTACCACTCGTCCGGGAACCAGTTCGGCGGCCACTGGTACCCGATCAGCGCGAAGATCCGGATGTCGCGCTGTTCGCAGGCCTGCACCAGGTAGTCGTAGTTGGCCCAGCTCCACTGGTTGTCCCCGTTCTCCTCGATGTGCTGCCAGACAAAGTCGGCTCGGATCGAGTTGCCGCCCATCTTGACGATCTCGTCCAGGTCGTAGTCAATCTGGTCGTACGTCTGCCAGACCCCCAGCGGCCGGTTCCACGTCTGGTACGCGATGCCGTGCGGAATCCATACGTTCGTGGTCGACGAATCGTAGAAATAGCCGTTCGTCATCTTGATGAACGACGTCAGCACGGCGGACGACGGGCTGACCAGCCCGAGGAACACACACAACACGGCGAGAACGACCATCATGCGGCGAAACATGCGGACCTCCTGTTGGTGAGACGAAAACGCGGCGGGAATACGACGTGCAACCATGCAAGAAGCGACCTGCGGAAAAAAACAAGGGGATTGCGCTCCGCATTTCGGCGGCCGGTCTTACCTCCGCTTGGCCCGACGCACGACCTGCTATTGCGCAGCATATGAAACTTGTCCC
The DNA here is from genome assembly GCA_937870865.1 of uncultured Lentisphaerota bacterium. Lineage (GTDB taxonomy): Bacteria > Verrucomicrobiota > Kiritimatiellia > CAIQIC01 > JAGNIJ01 > CALMZY01. The sequence goes on from CALMZY010000171.1 coordinate 4,113, forward strand.
ACCAAGTAGTGGGACAAATCCGAATGCGCGATAAAGTGCCCGTGGCAGGGAAGCCCGTCAATATGAAAACGGATTATCTAGTTCCGTTTTTTATTCGGGGCAATAACGACGCGCCGAAACTGCTGTTTTTATTTTGCGGCGTCAACTGCCTGGGTGAACCGCTTTGCTGCCCTGTTTGCACATCGGGCAATTCGCGGGCTCCCAGGTTTGAGGTTCCCACTGGAGCAGGCTGAAGACGGGGTGTTTGAAGCTCGCGCGCCCGCCGCTGCGGTCCACGAGCACGGCGACCGCCTCGACGATCCCGCCGCGCGCGGTCACGATGTCGATCGTTTCCTGCACTCGCCCGCCGCGCGTGATCACGTCCTCCGCGACGACGAAATGCTGGCCGGGCTTGATCTCGAACGCACGCCGGAGCACCAGCTTGTTGTCCTGCTTCTCGGCGAAGATCGCCTTCACATTCAGGACGCGTCCGAGCTCATGTCCCACGGGAATTCCGCCCAGCGCAGGAGAGATCACGCCGTCCACCTTCAGCGTGTGGCCTTTCTCGGCGCGCATCTTCTGCACGACCGCCTTGCAGAGCTTCTCGGCGATCTGCGGATACTGGAGGACCAGCGCGCACTGGAAGAACTGATCGCTGTGCAGGCCCGACCGGAGTTCGAAGTGGCCCGACAACAGCGCATTCGTTTCGCGGAAAATCTTGAAAACTTCTTCCTGTTTCATGTCGCCTTTCGTTTTTCCAAGCCTTGGAAAATTTCGGGCGGATTCTTCCAAGGATTGGAAAAAATGGCGAGGATTTTTCTCCTCAGGGCTTTCGGACTCCCACGCGGTAATACCGGACGCCGTTTGTCATGGGCCCGCCCGAGGTCGCGGGCGACTCGTCGTCGCGGAAGAAGAACGTGGAGCCCGCCGGGTTGGTTTCCGTCCAGGTCCCCGCGCCGTTGGCCGGGTTGGCGAACGGATGCCAGTGAGCGGTCTCGGTCGGAAGAATGTCCGAGAACTGAATCGTGTACTGCCGCCCGTTCACGGCATCCACGCGGATCCGGCAGGCGGCGCTGTCCGCATCCTGCGCGGCAAGCGTGAAGCGCGACGCGGTGTTGGACGGATGCGTGCCGGCAATGCATTCGTGAAGGTTGTCCGCGCCGTCTTCGTCCGCGTCGGCATCCGGCGCGCAGACGAGAGTCTGGAAGTAGTCCCACTCCCAGCCATCGCTCATCTCGTCGGCGTCGGAATCGAAGGGCACGATCAGCTGTGTGCGGTTGGTGACGATGCTGTTGGTGGCGCCGCGCTGATCGTTCGCGCAGAAGACCACCTGCTGGGTGGTGCCGGCCAGGCTCGAGGGTGCCGTCCAACTGAACCATCCGCCGGAAAAACCGGCCAGCGCGGGCGCCGCCGCGTTCGTGAGAAGAACGGAATCGTTGTCCGGATCGGTCGCCGTCACGGCGAAGGATGTGCTGACGCCGACGGGCAGGATGTGCGGCCCCGGCAACTGGATACCGGGGGATTGGTTCTCCGTGGGCCAGGAACTGCCGTCGGAGTAAATGTACAACGTGTTGTACCCGGCAACGAAGAGACGCCCGTACCGCGCGAAGGGACTGGCCGCGTTGTAGGTCAGGCCCGTCGTGCTCCACTGAACCGCTCCCGTGTCCGCGTCCAGGGCGAGCAGGTTCGGGCCGTGGAAATAGACCACGCCGTTCGCCACGACGGGCGAATCATAGAACCCCCCGGCATTCGTCGTCAGGGGGACGGACCAGAGCGGCGCGCCGTTGCCCAGCCCGTCGAACGCCATGAGCGAGAGGTTCGACGTGTTCGTCGCCGGACAACCTGCGATGTAGTAGATCCCGCCGGCCACCGCGGGAGACATGAACTTGCTGTAATAGCGGTTCGAATGGATGCGCAGCAAGGCCCCGTTCGTCGCGCTGAATACGTACAAGCCGGAACTGGACTCGTTGATCGCCAGGTAGACCAGTCCGCTGGACACGACCGGCCAGGATTCCGCCCACACTGGACGCTCGGGAATATACGCGCTCCACAACGCCGCGCCGTTCGACGCGCTGAACGCGCGCAAGTACCGGTCCTGGGTGAAAAGAAAGAGCCTCCCGTCCTCCATCGCCATTCCGCCGTAGTCAGTCGAACCGACCACCTCGGGCGTTTCCCAGATGATTTCGCCGGTGTCCGCGTGAACCGCGCGCAGCTTGTCCACGTTCCCCGAGAAATAGACCCGGCCGTCCTGGACCAGCGGCGCCGTGCAGGAGTACCCGCCCGCCCGGTTGGTGAAGCTCCACTGGTGCGCGCCGGTGCGGGCATCAAGGGCAAACACGGCGCCCGGACCGATGCCTCCCGAGTTCTTCGTGGAGAAGTAGACCCGCTCGTCGTCCACGGCCATGCTGCGGGTATAAAACGTCCCGCCGCCGTTGGCCGACGTCCAGTAGGACCACAGGAGATTGCCCGTCAATACATCGAAGCACCGAATGGCGTTGCTGAAGAAGAAAATCCGATCGCCGGAAACGATCGGCATTCCGACAATGGACGCGGCACTGCGAACCAGTTGCGTCGAAAGAGGAAAGGACTGAGGTCCGTTCTCGCACACGCCGCTGCGGCTGTTCCGAACACCGCCCATGCGACCATCCGACGAACCCGGTGTATACGCCGACGCGAGCGTGACGCAGCCACACAACAAAACAATCATCCATCTTCGCATGAACCTCTTCTCCTTGCCTTCCTGGGAAATTTCCGGACAAAAAGGGAACCGAGAGACTGAAGATGAAATGGGATTCCTTCAAGATGTTTTCGCATTGCCCGCGTTTTTCGGGAAACGGTCCCACGGAACAGACGCCCTGGGCGCGTACGGATTGAATTTTGATCTGGGTTGTAAGGCTTTCCCGACAACCCGCGAGAGGGATGGTGTCAGCCGACTTTCACAAACGGGCCGACGATCTTGTACAGTGCGCGCGCGCGGCCGCGAAGAAGTTCGTACTGGGGATCCTTCAACTGCGGATCCGCCTCCACGATGCGGAAGGCCTCTTTTCGGGCGGCCAGGAGAATGTCCGAATCGCCCAGAGGATCCCCCACCTTCAGTGTGGGAAACCCGCTCTGTTCGCGGCCGAGGAGGTTGCCCATGCCGCGGATTCGCAGGTCCTCCTCGGCGATGCGGAATCCGTCGAGCGTCTCTTCCATGACCTTCAGCCGCTTCCACGATTCTGGCGTGGTCGGCGTGCCTTCCAAAATGCAGAACGACTTGTGGGCCCCACGCCCGATGCGGCCGCGCAGCTGGTGCAGCTGCGCGAGCCCGAACCGCTCCGCGTTCTCCACGAGCATCACCGTCGCGTTCGGGACATCGATCCCGACTTCGATGACCGACGTGGCGATCAGGATGTCGATATCGCCCGTGCGGAACAGGTCCATGACCGCGTCCTTCTCGGTCGGCCGCATCTGGCCGTGCACGATCCCGAGCTTTTCGGTCGTGAAGACTTCCCTTTTCAATTTCTCGTACATGTCTTCCGCGGCGCGCAGATCCGGAGCCGGCTCCACAAAGTCGAAATGGGTCTTCATCGCCTCCGTCTCGTCCGCGGACGAGACCAGCGGGTAGACGAGAAACGCCTGCCGGCCCTTGGCGACCTGCTTCCGGATGAAGTCGTACGCCTGCGGCAGCTTGTCCTCGCGGATCACGCGCGTGACGATCTCCTGCCGGCCCTTCGGCATTTCGTCGAGGATGCTGACGTCGAGGTCGCCGTAGATCGTCATCGCGAGTGTCCGCGGGATCGGCGTGGCGGTCATTACGAGCACATCCGGCTGCTCGCCCTTGCCGTACAGGGCGCCGCGCTGTTCGACGCCGAACTTGTGCTGCTCGTCGATGACAATCAGCCCGAGCTTCTTAAACTGCACGCGGTCCTCGATGACCGCGTGCGTGCCGACGAGCAGGTGGATGCTGCCGTCCCCCACCCCCCGCAGGATCGCGTTCCGGTCCGCGGGCGTCATGTCGCTCGTCAGCAGGGCAAGCCGCAGGCCCATGGGCTTGAG
>CALMZY010000172.1 GCA_937870865.1 uncultured Lentisphaerota bacterium
AGCGGCGAGTTGAGGATCAGCAATTTCCTTTTGTGGCAGTTGTCGTACAGCGAGTTCTACGTGACTGATGTTCTCTGGCCGGACTTTCGAGAGGCGGAGTTCGAGAAGGCGCTTGAAGCATACAGCCGCCGTCACCGCCGTTTTGGAGATATCAAGTAAGTGCTTGCGATGCTGAAAGACAGGGTTGTGGGCGGGACGCTGGTCGGCTTTGCCTTCATCGCCGCCGCACTGTGGGTTCCCATGGGTGGTGTGCTGACCATCCTGTTGGCCGTCTGCGCGCTGGCGATGATCGAGTTTTACTCCCTGCTCGAAGCGGCCCGGATTCCCCACTTCAAGTACTTCGGCATCTCCAGCGGCCTTCTGCTCATTCTCGCCACGTGGTTTCCCCTGTGGCGCGAGGTTCACATCCACGACGTTGAATGGATCATGATGTGCGGGATTACGATCGCCGTCTTCCTCCGGCAGTTTCCTCAGAAGAACAATCCCCAGCCTTTGGAAACTATCGCGGGCACATTGATGGGGGTCATCTACATCGCGTTGCTTCTCAGTTTCTTTGCGAAACTTCTTCTCGTGTGGGGGGACAAGACCGGAAGACTCCTGATCCTGTACCTCGTGTTCGTGGTCAAATTCTCCGACATGGGCGCGTATTTTATCGGTTGTTCCTTCGGCCGCCACAAGCTGATCCCCCGGATCTCGCCGGCCAAGACGTGGGAAGGCTTCTTCGGCGGCTTGCTCTCGTCGGTGGGGGTCAGCGTGTTGTTCTTCCTGCTGGCCGGCGACCGCATGGAAAATCTGGCCTTCCATCTCTCCGACGCGCTCATTCTCGGCGTGCTGTTGGGCGCGATCGGAACCGTCAGCGACCTGACCGAGTCGCTGTTCAAGCGCGGAGCCGGCGTGAAGGACTCCGGCCGGATGATCCTCGGGATGGGCGGCATTCTCGATGTCATTGATAGCTTGCTCTTCTCCGCCCCCGCGCTGTATGTCTATGCGCGTTTCTTCCTGTAACGGTGTTGCCCGGGTTCGACGAGGTGCTCGACATGCTGACTCTATACACGATTGCGATGATTCTTCTGCTGTTCGGCGCAACGATTTTTGTGCACGAACTCGGCCATTTCCTTGTCGCGCGCTGGTGCGGCATGGTGGTCGAAGTCTTCTCGATCGGGTTCGGGCCGGCCATCTGGAGGACGAAGCGAAACGGCGTGGTCTACAAGATCGGTATCATCCCTTTCGGCGGCTACGTGGCCCTGCCGCAGATGGATCCTTCGGGGCCGGGTGACAAAGCCGCCGAGGAAAAGAAGAAGGAGCTTCCCCGGATTCCTCCCTGGAAGAAGATACTGGTCGCCCTGTCCGGCGTCACCGGCAACATGATCTTCGCCGTTCTGCTCGCGTACATCGTCTTCTGGGTCGGCAAACCCTCCGCGCCCCACGAGAGGAACTGCCTCATCGGTTCCGTGAACACCAACAGCGCCGCGTACGCGCAGGGCCTGCGGATCGGCGATGAAATTACAGCCGTGGACGGGGAGCCCGTCCGCAATTGGGATGATCTGACGCTGGCCTGCGCGATCCGCACGTCCGTCCGGCTGGCTGTGAAATTCGACGGCGGCGAGAAATCCATCACGGTGCCGACCGAGAAGAACTGGATGGGTGTGCGGGCCGTGGACGGAATCGGCTGGATGAACTTCTGCTCGGTGGCGAGCGTCGTGGCGGGTTCGAGCGCGGAACGCGCCGGGCTTAAGGCGGGCGATACGATCCTCTCGCTCGACGGCATCAAGCTGTACAGCCGTGAACACATGATCCAGCTGGTGAATGAAGCCGGCGGGCGCGAACTGCGCGCCGTGATCCGTCGCGGGGATGAGGAGAAGGAAGCGATGGTGACGCCTGTGTACGATGAGCAGGCGAAGCGCGCGTTGATCGGGGTGGTGTTCAATACGATGGATTTCGATTACGACATGGCCGTGCATCCCCGGCCCGGCGCGCAGATTCGCGACTCCGCCACGATGATTTTCCGCCTGCTGCGCGCGCTGGTCACGCCGCGCGAAGCCAAGGCGGCATCCCAGGCCGTCGGAGGGCCGGTGGCCATTCTCGTGATGTACTGGTGGACCGTTCAAAACAGCTTCATGCTGGCCCTGTGGTTCACCATGATGCTGAACGTCAACCTGGCCATCATCAACCTGCTTCCCATCCCGGTCGTGGACGGCGGGCACATCATGTTCTCCCTGTGGGAACTGATCACGCGCCGCCCGCTCAGCGCGCGGTTCGTCAATCTGGTCATGAATGCCTTCGCCGGTCTTCTCATCGGCGTGTTCCTGCTGCTGACGTACCGCGATTTCGCGCGGATGATTGTTCCCATGTTCTTCCGGGGCCCCGCTCCGGCCGTCGAACAGGCCACGACGAACGCGACACCCGTCGAAGCGCAGCCGCCGAAGTAGAGGAGGGCATATGCCGAGGAACTATCAGAAGTTCCTGCGCGGCGATCGCGTGGCGGTTCCCCGATGGCTTGTTCTCCTTGTGGTTTGGGGCGGTCTCCTGTGGATCGGTCTGAAGATCCTAGTCCCGCCCAGCTGGGTCATTCAACAGCTTGATTCGCCGGACGGCAAACGGTCCGCCCGCCTGCTGAAGGCGCGGCATGTTCGCGAGAATTTCGTTGTGCGCGTCCAGGACGGCGCGCTATGGAAAACAGCCTACCTGTCCCCGACGATCACCAATGACCTGCGGGTGGACCTTGGCGAGCGGCTGTTCTGGAGCGCCGATTCGTCCCGCGTGTTCTTCCGTCTGAACGACAAGGCCGTGTGGGGCTACGATTTCACCCTCGACCGCGACCTGCGCCGGGATGAACTCACCATTGCCTCTGACCGCTGACCTCTGAATTCTGTCCTCTGAGCTTACGGGGCCTTCTGCAGAATCGCCGCGCCGCCCATCTCGCCGAGGTTCGCTTTTTCAAGGTCGGTCCACAGTGTACCGGGACCGGCGTGGAGGATGTTCACCTTCACGTCGGAGTTCAGGTTGGTCGCGAAGCTCCAGAGGTTGTAAGCGACCGGGTCGCCGAAGGCCTTGATGCGAAGCTGGTAGCCGCTCGAGCGCTCGCCGTCGACGAGCTTCACCATGTCCGCTTCAGCCTTGCCCAGCTTGGTGATTTTTTCGGCGTGGACCGCGGCGGTCTGCTTGCCGATTTCCGAGACCTTCTTGAGCGCTTCCGCGCCGATCTCGGCGACCTGTTTTTGCTGGTCGGCCTTGATCTCGGCCTTGATCTTCTCCGTCTCCTGGGCCACCTGCTCGCGCTTCTGGGCAATCAGGCTGATCTCGGTGTTCAGTTCCGCGAGCTTTTTCGCGGTGTTCTGCTTCTCCTTGTTCGTCAGGTCCTGCTCCTGGGCGATGCTGGCCTGCTGGATCGGATCGAGAATCTGCATCGGCACATTCACGTGCCGGATGAGCGCGTTGTGAATGATGATGTTTCTTTCCGCCAGCGTCTTGGCGAGCGTCTCCGTCAGGTCGTTCTGGAACTTCTCGCGGCCTTCGCCCACGATGAAGTCGCGGGCGCCGTAGGCCGAGCCCTTGAGCCGGGAGATCGAGAGGATCTGCGGCATGATGATCTTGTCGACCGCCGCCGGCAGGTCGCCGTAGCTCCGGAAGATTCCGGCGATCTTCTCCGGAAGCAGTTCGAGCTCGACCGTCATGTCCAGGCTGATCTCAAAGCCGTCGCGGGACGGAAATTCCACGAACTGATTCAGCACGAAAGTCGCGCCTTCCGGGGCCGCCTGGGGTGCCCGGGGAGAAGACTCTTCCCTCTGGGCATTTCTCATCCTGGAAGATCCGGCCGCCTGTTGCAGCATGGACCGGCTGTCCGACAGGTAGTCCGCGCGTTTTACCTTTTGCTCCATGAGGACTTTGCTCTGCAATTCGTCCATCGCGCGATTCTGGGTCACGATCTGGCCCTTCGTGATGACCGCCGCGCCGCCCTTCCCGAGCAGCGAAACCTGGTTCACGCCGATCTCGAGTACGTCCACCTTGAACTCGCGCGGGTTGACGTAGTAAAGCCCGGGCTGGAGAACGTCGGCCAGGATGCCCTTCTGCTTGGGCGTGGCAAACTGGCCCTCGGGCGCCTGATCGCCGGACAGCGAAGTGACCACCCCGACGTATCCGACAGGGATGCTGATGGCGTCGAGGATGTCGATCGTGTAACCGAACGGATTCAGGCGGTACTTGCCCGGCCCGAGCACGTTCCTCCAGATTCCCTTCTGGCCGACTTCCGCGAGGAATTCCCCCTCCGGAAGTTCCTTTCCGACCTTGGACGTGATGACGCCGACTTTTCCCGGCAGGATGATCGTGACCGGTAGGATCGTGCGCTCATACATGATCGGGTTCAGAAAATGGCGCCCTTCGCCGAGGACTTCTTCCTGCACGCCCTTCTGCCCCTTCCGGGCGAGAATCTGGCCTGGCGGAAGCGGGTCGCCGTCCTTGGCGGTGATCACAGCCATTTCGTTGGGATCGATGTAGAAGCGGCAGAACCCCCACTGCCACAGAAGCCAAATCCCGACGATGATCAAGACGAGGGTCGTGGTGAAACCGATGGCGCTTTTCATTGGGCCACCCCCTTTCCGGACGGGAGATAGGGCAGGAAGATGCCGCCCAAGCCGTCCGTCTGATCGCTGGTCAGGATGGTTGAAATACGCGGGCCCAACTTCTGATAGAAGGTATACCTCGCCATGTTCATGCCGGTGCCGAAGGCCTGCACGGCGCTGCCCAGGACCGCCGCATGAGCTTCGTTGTTCATCTGGATCACCGAGCGGTCGGCGTTGGCCTTCAGGAGGATCGACTGCGCCTGGAAGTCCGCCGCCTCGTTCTCCAGCCGGGCGACTCCAAGTTCCTGGTTCGCCGCCGTGATGCGTACGGCCTGGCCCTGCTGGGCCGCGATGACGGCGCGGATACGCGCCGTATCCGCCTCCACCTTTTCCTTGTTCTGCTGCGCCAGCATTTCCTGCTTGGTCAGTTCGGCCATGGACTTGGCCTGTTCGATCTGCTGCCCGTACTTCTTCGCCGTCTGCACCGCCACCTCGCGGTCGCGGATGATGCTGGCGATTTCGTCCGGCGGCGTGATGTTCCGGATCAGCACGGACTTGATCGATACACCCCAGTCGCCGCATTGCTTCTGGAGGTGGGCCTGCAGGTTGTCCTGGAACTTCTGCCGCGTGTCGCCCATGATGTAGTTCTTCGCCGGGTTCTTGCTTCCCTCGATGCGGCTGAATCCGCGCGCCGCCGGCAGGATGATCTTCTTCAGCACATCGTCCATTTCGCCCACCTGGTGGGTGAGCAGGGCGGCCTTGTCTCTCATCAACGCGAACTCGATCGTGCCCTCGACGTGGACGGTGAAGCCGTCCAGCGTCAGGAAATTGATCGCGTCTTCTCCGCTCATCTCGAAGCGCTGGCTTTGCAGGTTCACCTCGGCCACGTTGACCATGTAGGGATTGAGATAATACGTGCCGGGATCGAGGACCTCGGGCAGGACGCCCTTCATGCCTTTCTGCACGAGGAAC
>CALMZY010000173.1 GCA_937870865.1 uncultured Lentisphaerota bacterium
ACTCTTTTCTTCACATTCGCGGTTAAATCCTCTTCACCCACTTTCGCGTATTTCGTGTGTTTCGTGGTTCACCCTCTTCCATCCGCGCCCATCCGCGAAATCCGCGGTCAAATCCGATTCGGGTTCAAAAACGGCTCAGCCGGAGGCTTCGCCCTACCTTTCACATGCCCTGAGTTTTCGATGGGTGTGCATTCGTGTTGATTCGTGTTCATTCGTGGTTAAGTGCGCGCCTTGCCCTGTCTTTGCCTTTCCGCTTACTATGGGAACTCATGATGACGATCCTGTGGATGACCTGGGGCATATCCTGCGCGTTGTGGCTGATCGTTTTCTTCCGCCTTCGTTTCTTCGAACGCCACATCCCTTCCCTTGATTCAACCAGCGAATTGCCGGAGCCGCGCGGCGGCTGGCCGTTCATCTCCGTCATCGTCCCGGCGCGCAACGAAGAAGCGATCGTCGGCGAATGCCTGGCGGCTCTCGCCGCGCAGGACTACCCCGGCTACGAAATCATCTTCATCAACGATCAGTCCACCGACTCCACGCTGGCCGTCGCGGAAGCTGCGCTCAAGGACTGCCGGTTCGGCAGGGTCATCGACGGCGCACCGCCGCCGGCCGGCGAGACATGGGTCGGCAAGAGCTGGGCTCTCATGCAGGGAGTGCGCGAGGCGAACGGCGACTGGCTGTTGTTCATCGACGCCGACGTGGTTCATCATCCGCTGACCCTGAGGAAGGCGATCGCCAAGGCCACGGAACTGGGCGTGGACGCGCTGAGCATGTTCCCGACGATCCACTGCCGCTCGTTCTGGGAGAAGATGATCATGCCGCTGTTCGCGACTCTTTCCGTCCTCGTGGAGCCGCTGGACGACGCCAGCCATCCGGGGAGGCGCGCGGCGCGGCTGTGCGGCGCGTTCATTCTGATTCGGCGCGGCATTTACGAGTCCGCCGGCACGCACGCGGCGGTTCACGACCAGATTCTCGAGGACATGGCCCTGGCGCGAATCCTGAAGAGGCAAGGACGGCGGACATGGCTGACCTACACCCGGGACCTCGGCCACACCCGCATGTACGAACACTTCCGGGAACTGTGGCATGGATTGAGCCGGTTGAGCCTTCCCCTCCTCCGCTACTCCATTCCGCTGCTGATTTTCGCGTGGGTCGCGGCCGTCGTCGGCACGCTCGTCCCGTGGATCGCAACAGCGGCCGGACTCGTCCGCCTCGATTGGCCGCTGGCCGGCGCGGGCATCGCTCTGTGCGTACTCACCCGCCGCGCGATCCAGCCGGTCTTCACCGTGGTCAGAACACAGCCGGGGTACGCGTGGCTGCTGCCGCTGGCGGCCGTCCTGTACTGCCTCGCCGCGACCCGCGCCGCGTTCCGGCATTTCACGGGACGCGGACTGGCGTGGAAGGGACAGGCGTACGGGGTATCGTAATCGTACTCGTAATCTTAATCGTAATCCCGATTGTCGCTGGAAGGCACGATTACGATTAAGATTAGGATTACGAGTATGAGCAGGATCGGGAGTTATTCTCTCGACTGATTTCCACCCCGCCGCTATAGCTACTGCCATTCTCGATGGAGGTGGGTATGGACGAGCTTCTCAAAATTCTAAAACAGAACGCGCTGGAGTCGCCGGAGAACATCGCGAAGATGCTGAATCTCAAGGTCGGCGAGGTGAAGGCCCGAATCGCCGAGTATGAGAAGAAAGGCGTGATCCGCGGCTACCAGGCGATTCTAAACGAGGATCAGCTCGATCTCGGCCGCGTGACCGCCGTCATCGAAGTGAAGATCACGCCGGAGCGCGAGGGCGGATTCAACAAGATATCCTCCCGCATCGCCCGCTTTTCCGAAGTCCAGTCCATCTACCTCATGTCCGGCGCGTACGATCTCCTGCTGTTCGTCGCGGGGAAGGACTTGAGGGAGGTGGCCTCGTTTGTGAGCGAGAAGCTCGCCACGATCGAGGGCGTGATTTCCACGTCCACGCATTTCATGCTCAAGACCTACAAGCACCACGGCATATTGATGGAGACCGAACATGAAGACGAGCGGCTCAAAGTCTCCCCGTGAGTGGGTCGCGGGCCACGTCCGCGACATCCCCCGCTCGGGCATCCGCGACTTCTTCGACATCGTCAGCACGATGAAGGACATCATCAGCCTCGGCATCGGCGAGCCCGATTTCGACACGCCGTGGCATGTGCGGGAATCGACTGTTTTTTCGCTGGAGCGCGGGGCGACTCACTACACGTCCAACCTTGGCCTGCTGGAGCTCCGGAAGGCCGTCGCGAGGTACGTGAACCGGTTCTTCAAGGCCTCCTATGACCCGGAAACGGAAATTCTGGTCACCGTCGGCGTCAGCGAGGCGCTGGACCTCGCCTTGCGCGCGCTGATCAACCCCGGCGACGAGGTGATGTACCACGAGCCGTGCTACGTCTCGTACCGCGCGGACATCATCTTCGCGCACGGCACGCCGGTGGTCGTCGAGACGCGCGCGGAGGACGATTTCCGCCTCACGCGCGAAATGCTCGAGAAGAAGGTCACGCCGAAGACCAAGCTCCTGCTCCTGAACTTCCCGAACAACCCGACCGGGGCGACCCTGCCCCGCAAGGACGTGGAGGAGATCGCCGAGTTCGCGAAGAAACACGATCTCCTGGTGATCACGGACGAGATCTACGCGGAGCTCACCTACGACGGCGAGCATGTCAGCATCGCTTCGATCCCCGGCATGAAAGAGCGGACGATTTTCCTGCACGGCTTCTCGAAGGCGTGGGCGATGACCGGCTTCCGCCTCGGCTACGCGTGCGCGCCGGCGGAACTGACGGAAGCGATGATGAAGGTCCACCAGTACACGATGCTCTGCGCGCCGACGATGAGCCAGAAGGCGGCGATCGAGGCGCTGACCAACCCGGAGTTCGACGTGACGCAGATGCGGGAGGAGTACCACAAGCGCCGCAATTTCCTCGACCGGTCGTTCCGGGAAATGGGCCTTCCCTGCAGCAAGCCGCGCGGCGCGTTCTACGCGTTCCCGAACATCGGGGGCATGGGCCTGACCTCCAAAGAATTCGCCCTGAAGCTCCTCGACGAGGAAAAAGTCGCCGCCGTTCCCGGCAATGCGTTCGGCGATTGCGGCGAGGGATTCCTCCGCTGCGCGTATGCGACCTCGATGGACAACATCAAGGAAGCGATGGCGCGAATGGAGCGGTTCGTGAAGAGGCTGAGGAAGTGATGGCTTACGGTTGATGACGCGTCATGGCCCATCAACCATTTTCTGAAGTCTTTTCCGTCGTCGCGTCCTGGATGATGGCGACGATGCGATCCACCGCGTTCTGAATGGTCACGAGATCCTTGCTGATCAGCTCGTACCTCGCCATGTTGTCCGCCCGCACTTTTTCGAGATACCGGCGGCGCTCACGGGTTTCCTCCAGGCTTTCCACGAGCCGTTCAATCTTCGCATGGGCCGCCTCGAGGGCTTCAGCGAGATCAGCGGAATCAGGCGGCGGAGTCGCGACAGCGGCTCCCTCCTGGTTGCGCTCCGTCAGCGGCACACCCGGGACCTGCACCTGCTGTTCGCAGTCGGGACAGACAATCATGAGGCCCGCGCCACGGGGATCGATGGAAAGACTCTTATTGCAGTGCGGACAATCGAAGACAATATCCTGCGCAGGGGTTCGAACTTTCGATTTCTCGGAGTTCCCAGCCACATCGACCTCCATCGGGAAAAACTATACCCCGGCACGGGCGCGCGATCAAGACCTCGAGCCCGGTTACGGCTGCGGCGCCGAATCATCCGCGCCGGCGTCTTCCGCCGGAGAACCACCTGCGGGAACATCCGCGGGCGCTTCAGCCTCAACCTGTTCCGCATTGTCCGCGGGGGCGGGTACGGCAACCGGCGTTTCCTCGTCCTCGGCCTCGCTGGAGAGGGGCGTCGAGACCGTGGGGACTTCGACCGATTCGGTTTCGGACATTTCCTGCGGTCCCCCGGCAACGGACTCGGCGGCCTCTTGTTCGATCTCAGAGGGCACAACGACGGTGATGCGCGGCTTTGTCCGGTCCTTGATTCCTTCGCGCTTCAGGGTCTTCGCGTCAACACGCGCCTGCCGCTCGGCGTCGGACACCGCGCGTTCTTCGGCGTTCGCCTGCGCCCTGGACGGCCTCGTCAGCGGACTGTCCGACCAACCCCGGTACCACTTGACCTTGGTGGCCGCTGTGGCGTTGTGCAGCCTCTCCGTCTCGCGCTGAGCTTCTTCCGGCGTCGTCAGGACGTACGGCGTGAGCAGGACCAGCAGCTCGGTCCGGTTGTCCGTGTCCTTGTCGTAACGGAACAGGGTCCCGAGAATCGGGATGTCGCCGAGGATCGGAACCTTCGCGCGGCTCTTCCGCCGCTCGTTGCTGACCAGGCCGCCAAGAACAATCGTCGAGCGGCTGGCCACCGCGATCTGCGCCTTCATCTCGCGCTTGGTGATGATGGGCACGTCGTTTTCGTCGATCTTGGTCGTGTCCTTCAAATTGTCCGCGGACTGCGTGATCTCCATCACGACATACCGCTGGGGATTGATGCGCGGGGTCACCGTCAACTCGATGCCGATGTTGCGATACTCGTACCCGGACGTCTGCTGGCCGGCCGTCGAGGTGCTGGTCGAGGTGACCACGGGGCGCTCCTCGCCGACAACGATCTTGGCCTCGGTGTTGTCCGTGGTCAGGATCACCGGCGTCGAAAGGATCTTCGCATCGGACGAACTGGCCGCCATGCGGATCACGGCGTCAATGTTGAGGTCGAAGATCGTCGTGAAATAAGAGATGCCGGACGGCAAGGTCGTATCCCGCGTAATGGAATCGCCCGACTTGAAGGTCGTGCCGTTCAGATTCTGCCCGCCGCCGAACGCGTACACGGGATCCTGCACACCGACGCCACTGTTGGGCCCGACGCGGTTGTCGCTGTTGACCGTCATCGAGCGTTGGAGCCAGTCGATGCCGTACTCCAGGCTCTTGTTCAGCCCGATTTCGAGGATGACGGCTTCGATCAAGACCTGCGCGAGCATCGTGTCCAGGCGGTCGATGACATCCTCCAGCGCGGCGAGGTCGCCCTTGGTGCCCATGAGCAGCAGCGCGTTGGTGCGCTTGTCGGCAAGAATCTTGGTGTTGGAGGAGAGCTGGCCGATCTTGGCCTTTTCTTCCGTGACCGCCTGGCGCAGGCGATCTGTGGCGGCCGCCTGGCGCGCGATGTAGTCCTGCAGGGCCTGGCTGCCTCCCGCCTCTGCGCCTTCCTTACCCGCCTCGGCCCCGGCCGCCGCGGCGGCCGGCGCGCCGCTCTTCGTCTCCGCCTTGGCGGCCCCGATGAACTCGTTGAGGATGGACGCGATCTCCTCGGCCTTCGCGTACTCGAGGGCCACAACGCGGACGATGACATCGGGCTCCACGGGCCGGTCGAGAACCGCCACGATCTTGTCGAAGAAGTAGAAGTTGGACGGGCGGGAAATGACGATCAGGATATTCGTCCGGTCATCGGCAATGATCTTCACCTTGCCCTGCACGATGCCGCGCTCGGCCAGCGCCGCCTCGATGGCCGCCTCCGGCTGGGCGGCTTCGATCCCCGGCGCGCGGGCACGGATCACGCCCGGCGGCGAGGGAACCGGCGCCGGCGCCGCGGCCACGCGGGGTTTCTCCTCCTTGGCCTGCGAATCGCCCAGCAGTTCGTTGAGGCGCGCCGCGATCTTGGCGGCCTCGGCATACTTGAGTTCGTAGATTCGGGTCTCCACCTTGATCTCGGTCGGCTGGTCCACGTACTCGAGGATTTCCAGGATCCGCTGGAGATTGCCGGAGGTGTCCGTGATCAGCAGGCTGTTGGACCGCTCGAGCGGCTGGATTTTCCCGTAGCCGTGGATGAATCCCTGGATCAGGGTCTGCGCCTCGGTGATCTCGATGTACTTGAGGGGAACGATCTGGCTGATCAACTGGTCCGTGTCCGCGAACGGCTTCTCCGGCAATTGCCCCGCGATCGCCATCGCCTCCTGCCGCGCGGCCGTCGGCTGGACGACCTTCAGGAACTTCTCGCCCATGGGCACCAGCGTAACATTGTTCATCGCGAGAACGCTCTCGATGGCCTGCAGGGCTTCCTTCTGGGTCAGCCGCGTCTGGCCCCGCAGGGTGATCGTGGCGTTGATGCCGGGCGACTTGATCAGCGTGCGGCCGGTGATCTCGCTGTAGAACTGCAGGACCTGGTCAAGCGGCGCATCGC
>CALMZY010000174.1 GCA_937870865.1 uncultured Lentisphaerota bacterium
CCACATGCCGATGTTGGCCGCATGCACACTGCTCATCGAGCGGTACATGACCTCCGGGTTGGCCACGAGGTCCAGGTACCGGTGACGGAACCGCAGCTCCGTGTCCTGCAGTCCGTGCCACTTCTCAGGAAGCGGCAGAAGAGCCTTCGAAAGAAGCGTCCAGGACGTGGTCTTGAGCGATTTCTCGCCCGTCTTCGTCACGAATAACTCCCCCTCCGCGCCGATCTGGTCGCCGAGGTCGAGGATTTCGAAGGCCTGGAAAGCCTTTTCGCCCACGACATCCTTCTTCACGTAGACTTGGAAGCGTGCGCTGCCATCCTGAAGGTGCGCGAAGATGCTCTTGCCCATCACGCGCTTCGTGAGCATGCGTCCCGCGATTCTGACCTTCCTGTTTTCCTCGAACCCCGCGATGATATCCGCGAGCCGGCCCGTTCGCTCAAAGGCCTGCCCCCACGGCGTGTATCCGAGTTCCTCAAGCCGCTTCATATTCGCGATCCGCTGCTCGCGAAACTCATTTTCCTTCGGTCCTTGGTCCATGAAATGCCTCCAAAATTGCCCGCAAAGGATAGAAGCGTTCGTCGAAAAAGGAAACTACGAAATCACCGGCCGCGAGCGCCCTGTTGACTCAAAAGGAACGACACCGGCGAGGATCGGACCGTGTTTCCCGCCCATGGATTCCGTCATCCGCGGATGGGCGCGGCTCACGCGCTCCTCTTCATCCATCCCTGTTCATCGGCGGTTCAGCCTGGATTGGACCTTCGTACTTCTCAGTTCGCGCAGGGCATCCGAGGCGATCCAGCGGGCGGCGCGCGAATCGAGATTCTTGATCTCCCCGGCCATCCGGACAGCCGCAGCGTTCAAGTTCCTGTTCCGTTTCCCGATCTGTCTCAACGCCCAGTTGACGGCCTTCCTGACGAAATTGCGTTCGTCCACGGCCTCGCGTTTGATCACGGGCAGGAACTTCAGGAACGCGGCATCGGCCGCCGCCTTGTCGTGAACGGACAGCGCGGCCATGAGAACAAATCCCGCTCGCTTGACGTACTCCTCCCTGCGCCGGCTCCAGGCCATTGCCTTTTGATGGGCGACGGGCGTCCGGTCAAACAGGTTGCTGCAAACCTGGTCGCAAACGTCCCACGAATCGAAGTCGCGGACCCAGGACTCCATCTGCCGTTCCGTCAATGCGCGAGGATCGCCGATGAAGCCGGCGAGAAGCCTCGCCTCGTGGATGCCCGTTTTCCACAGCGCAAGCGCCAGGGGATGATCCGTGCCGATGCCTTTCGCCACCTTCCGGAGCGCGGGGATGCTGACGCCCAGTGTACCGGCGGTGTTGATCCCGAACCGGGCCATGCCGGCCGCGTTCCGGGGATTCGCGAGCGACTGGAGAGCGCGGACGGCAGAGGTCACATTCATGGAAGGCCCAGTATTTTCCAAACCTTGGAAGTTTTTCATGTCGTTTTTCCAAGGATTGGAAGAATCATCCTGTTCCCGCATGATCACACTTCGCAAAGTGTGATCATGGCCTATTGAACAACACTACGCGCTTCCGATGCGCCTCGAAAGCGATCACCCTACAGCAGCACGTTCCACAACCGGCCCTTCAACTGAAGGGCATAATCGATATCCAGCACCGTCAGTTCGCCATCGCCATCCACGTCGCCGCAATCGAGGCTCCTGGCGCAATCGAGACAGTCGTAAACCACCTTGAGATATTTCTTTTCGAGGAGCGGCTGTATGGCCTCGTCGAACTTCTTTCTGCCGTGCGACCGGTGCTGGTAGAACTGGTACAGGCCCATCGTGCCTTTTGCCGCGCTGCATTTCCTGCAGGCCCATACCTTGTTGTGAAGCGTCTGGATGGTGTCGCACTCCGGACATTTCGGAGTGATCGCCAGCGAACTGGGAACCAGGTGTTCGTGGGAGAGATCGGTCACGCCCCCGCAATACGCGCATCGTTTATCGGGTCCCGCCAGCAGCGAATCGTCGTGCGTGATGACGGACCATTTCCTGGCATCGGCCCGAAGCTCATCCAGCGTGCGACGCACGAACTCGCCGGACCCGTCTGAAACGCCGGCGGTTCGAGCCATCGACCTGGCGTATTGCAGCCAAATCAGTTCGCGAATGGTTCTGACATTTCTGTCCGCCATACGACGTCTTTCGAATATTCCCATTCCGGCAGGTCAAAGCGACACAAAAGCGCATCGAGAAAGCGCGGGCGAAGAACTACCGCTTCCGGGCGCGAAGTTGGGCGACAACGTCGTCCGGCACATGCAGCGAGCCAAATCCCGAGCCCAGCTTGACATCGGGATTCATCGCGCCGTGGAAATCGGATCCGCCGGTCGCGACCAGGCCCACCTCCTTCGCGAGATTCAAATACTGGTTCGTCATTTCCCGGGTGTGTTCGGAGTAAAAGACCTCGATTCCGCCCAATCCGAAATCGCGCAACTCGGCGACCTGCTTCTTCAGCGCTCCCAGGGAAAGATTCAGCGTGAATGGATGCGCCAGCACGGGCACTCCGCCGGCCCCGCAGATCAGCCGGATGGAGTCTTCGGGAGTCATCCGCCGCCTGTCCGCGTACGCGGGCTTGCCCTTGCCCAGGTACTTGTCGAAGGCCTCGTCCTTGTCCTTCACGATCTTGCGCGCCAGAAGCGCCTGCGCGAAGTGAGGACGGCCGACAACATCCTCGCCCGCAAACGCGGCCACTTCATCCCACGTCAGACCGAATCCCAACTGGTTCAGTTTGCCGAGGATCTCCGCGTTGCGCGCTTCACGGCCTTCGCGAAGCCACTTCAACCGATCGATCAGCGTCTGATTCGAGGGGTCCAGCAGGTAGCCCAGCATGTGCATGGTGCCGACCTTGACGTCAGCACTGATTTCGACGCCGGCGATGGCAGTCATGGAGCAGGACGCCGCAGCCTCCAGGAAACGCGGAACCCCCGCCGTGGTGTCGTGATCCGTCAACGCGATGGCGGAAAGACCGGCCCGAGCCGCCTCCCCGATCAGCTCCTCCGGCGTGAGCGAACCATCCGAGAATGTGGAGTGAACGTGAAGGTCAATCATCTTCGACCCCTCTTCGTTGAGGCGAGTGCCATCGAGGATCGCTCCATGAACTGCGTATCGATCATCAAAGACAGCGGCTTGCGCGGCCGGGCTTCGCCCTCGAGGATTCCGATCAACATCTTGCAGGCCGAGTGACCAATCTTGTGCGGAAACTGGCGAATGGCGGAAATGGGCGGATCGTAGTTCTCGATCTCCGCGGAATCATCAAAGGACACCAGGCTGATGTCGCCCGGGATGTTCAGGCCCATCGAACACAACCCGTCGGCCGCCCCCACGGCCATGCCCTCGTTCAGCGCAAAAATGGCCGTCACATCCGGATGCGCCTTCAGCAGGCGCTGGGCTTCCGCGAACGCTTCCCTTCGGCTGTAATGGGCTGGGACAATCAGATCGGCCGCGGCCGGAAGACCCGCAGCCTCCAACCCCTCCTTGTAGCCCGCAAGACGCTCCTGCGACTCCTGGTGCTTTTCGTCGAAAGTCAGTACACCGATCCGCCTGTGTCCGAGCTTCGCAAGACGCAGCACCGCGTCCCGGGCACACTCCCGGTTTGAAATTCCAACCCGGTTGACTTTCTCCCCGCACGCGGTCTCGCCCGTCACGACAAGAGGGACAGCCTCCTTGGTCAGCACGAGCGGATAATCGTCATAGGTCATCGGGGCGGCCAGGAGCAGGCCCTCGACGAGTTTGCCTTTCACAAGTCCGCGGCACTTCTCCAGCGGCGGCATTCTCTTCGAGGTGGAGTCATTGAGCAGCATGTCATACCCATGCTCTTCCGCGCACTCGAGCACGCCCTGAAACAACTCCTTGAAGTAGTAGGAGCTGAACATGTACTCCAGGGGAATGACCACGCCCAGCAGCCGCGTCTTGCCCGTGAAAAATCGCTTGGCCAGCGTATTGGGCGTGAAGCCCAACTCCCGGACCGCCGCCATCACCTTGCGCCGCGTCTCCTCGCTGACGTACTGGTGGTTGTTGAGCACCCGGGATACGGTCATCTTCGACAAGCCGGTGCGATCGGCAATATCCTTTGTCGTCACCGTGTGAGCGGGTTTTCTGGGAGTGGCTTTCTTCATGATCGCAGAGCGCGAATGTACCTTATCCCGCGCGGTAATCCAGAAATATGTTACAGGGTACAGACCCAGCCGTTTCCCGCACGAAGACAACAGCGCCCGCGCTACATCGACTTCGCTGCACGCACAACGTTTTCCACAGTAAATCCAAGCTTCTGCGCGAGGACCTTGGCCGGTGCGGAAGCCCCAAAACGGTCCAGGCACACCGTGCCGCCGCGCGAACCCGCATACTTGTGCCAACCAAATGACGAGGCCGCCTCGAGCACCAGCCGCCGCGCACAAGCGGACGGCAGCACTTCTTCGCGATAGGCCGCCGGCTGACCGTCAAACACACTGGCGCAAGGCATGCTGACCACGCGCACGTTGGCGCCATCCTTTGCGAGTTCCCTGGCCGCGTCGAGTGCCAAGGCCACTTCGGACCCCGTCGCAATCAGGATGATATCGGGGAGCCCGGACCCGCTTTGCCACAGGACATACGCGCCGCATCCCAGGGACTCAGCCGACGGGCACTTCGACCGGTCGATCACTGGCACGGCCTGCCGGGTCAGGACGAGCACCGTCGGACCCTTGCGATTTCCCAGAGCGGCCAGCCATGCCGCCGCCGTCTCCGTGGCATCCGCGGGACGAATCACCGTCATGTTCGGAATGGATCGGAGTCCCGCAAGCTGCTCAACGGGCTGATGGGTCGGCCCATCCTCGCCCAGGAAGATACTGTCGTGCGTCAGCACGTAGATCACCGGCAGATCCATCATCGCGGCAAGGCGCATCGAGGGCTTGAAGTAATCGGCAAAGACCAGGAAGGTTCCCCCGTAAACGACCCACCCGCCGTGCAGGGCCATCCCATTCATCACCGCGCCCATGGCGTGTTCGCGGATGCCAAAGTGCAGATTGCGGCCGTCATACTTTCCGCGCGACACGGACGGAAAGCCCTTGAGCGCGGTGTTATTGCTCGGGCCGAGATCGGCCGACCCGCCAACCAATTGCGGCAAAGCCGCGGCCAGTTTCTGAAGCACCGCGCCCGACGCCTGCCGGGTTGCCAGGGGCTTGGCCGGGTCAAAAGACGGAATGCACCCCTTCAAATCAGGCAGTTCATTCGAGATATGCCTCTTGAATTCCGCGGCGAGTTCGGGATGAGCTTTTTCGTAGGCCGCAAAGAGTCCGTTCCACCGGGTCCTCTCCGCCTCGAGCACTTGGCGCCGTTCGGCGAATGCCGATTTCACGTCGTCCGGAATCCAGAATTCCTGATCCGGAGGAAGGCCGATCGCCCGCTTGGTTGCCTTGACCTCCTCGACGCCGAGAGGCGATCCGTGGCTCTCCGAAGAATCCTGGAGATGCGGACTGCCCTTGGCAATATGCGTGTGACCGATGATCAGCGTGGGCCGCTGATTCTCCTTCCGGGCCGCATCAAGCGCGGACTGGATTGCCGCCATATCGTGACCGTCGATTTCCAGCACATTCCAGTTGTACCCCTCGAACCGTTTCCGAACGTTGTCGCTGTACGCGAGGTCCGTGCCGCCCTCGATCGTGATTCGGTTTGAATCATAGAAGACAATCAGCTTGTGCAACCCCATGTGACCCGCGAGAGAAAAAGCTTCGTGCGAGATGCCCTCCATCAGGTCACCGTCTCCCGCGATCACATAGGTCCGGTGATCCACGATGTTGAAGCCTTCGCGATTGAACTTCGCGGCCAGCATGGCTTCCGCCAGCGCCATCCCAACCGCGTTGCCGCAGCCCTGCCCCAGCGGACCGGTGCTGGTCTCCACTCCCGGCGTCATTCCATATTCCGGGTGGCCGGGCGTCCGGCTCTCCCACTGGCGGAAATTCTTCAACTCGTCAAGGGTCAGCCCGTATCCGGAAAGATGCAGCAGGCTGTAAAGCAGCATTGAACCATGGCCGGCCGACTGGACATACCGGTCCCGGTCCATCCAGCGAGGATCCGACGGGCAGTGCTTCAGGACATTCAGAAAAAGGACAGAGGCAAAGTCCGCCGTACCCATCGGCATCCCCGGATGTCCGGAATTGGCCCGTTGAACGCCATCCATGGCTAAACCGCGTATCGTATTGGCAATCAAATTGAGGTCCATCCGCAACTCCATTTCAAGCGATCAGAGATATCACACCGGTTTTCCTTCCGGCGAGGGAAGATGCTCGTTTAGCAGAGGGGTGCCGCGCCGTCAATGTCGAAGCCCGGCCCGCAACACGTCCGTTCATTCGTATTGAATATCGTCCAGATAGAACGTAACAGGCGTTGCCCCGCCCTCAACGATCCAGGAGAAACCCGTGATGATCCGCTGGAGGTTCTTACCCCCCAGATCCAACGTGTATTGCTTCCACTGCGTCGTGAGTTGGATCTTGCCCGTCGTCGCCTTGGCCGAGTCACAGAATTGCTTGCTGACCCCCAGGAGGCCGATCTTGAATTCCACTTTTTCGGAACCCGTGACGCCTCTGGCCCAAAACGTGAGCCGGCGAGCGCCTGTCAGGTCGTAACCGCCGGGCATATCGCCCCAGTTGTTGGGCGGATCCTGCCACACCACCCCCGCCCACTTCCCCTTTCCCATGTAGGAAGACTTGATGCAACTCGCCCCCGAGCGGGGGTTCTGCGCACAACATTCATCGATGTCGATATCTGATATGTTCCCCATCCAGCCGGACGGGGTGTACGGCTGAACACCGTCATCGCAATCTGTGTAGACCCGGAATGGCAGGGCGTGGCTTCCGGATGAACGGTCCGCCTTCGACACGGCGGGCAGACTGGGTTCGATGGGTTTGGAGGCCGGCGAGGAAGATGAATCCTCCTCCTCTTCTTCACTCACCGTCTGCGACGCAACAGCGACCTCCTGGGTGACAACCACAATGCGCTCCACTTCGCGCAACACGGGTATGTAGAGCGGCTTGCCCTTCACCGTCGGAGGAATAATCCCCGGGAACAACACAGGAACGAGGCACAGCGCGCATGCGAGAATCAGCGCGCCGTGGACAAGATGTCTCTGGGCAAAGACCGCGATGCTCAGGATGAAAGAAGCCAGCAGAAGCGGCGAGGCAACGAACAGCGCAGACCGCCACTGGAAAGCGACTACGGCCGCGACAACCAGGAAAATCCACGCGGCGGCAACAACCCGGTATCGGCGGACCCGGCGTCTGCCTGAAAGGGACAACTTGATTGTGGGAAGAGCGGCAATGGGCTGTGTATCCAGCTTCTGGCGCTCCGCCAGGCGCTCCGCCTCATCGCGGCTTGGAATCAGAATGGACCGGTGGCATTCAGGACACGGGACCTCCAGGCCGGCACCCCTCTCATCCACCTCGATTTTCCGAAAGCAATGATGACATCTGAAACGCAAACTCGCCATGATAGACAACCCCTTCAGCCATTGCTATTCGTACCGAATATCGTCCAGGTAAACAATCGTTTCGGGTCCCTTGCCCTGCACGGCAAACACGAAACCCGATATGATGCGCTGGAGGTTCTTTCCTCCCAGTTGCAGAGTGTAGCGCTTCCAGTCTTTTCCCAGATGGATATTTTCGCGCCCGATGGACACCGTATCGAAGTACGGTTTGTCGCGGCCCAGGCCGCCGACCTTCAGAGAAATAGCCTCGCCGCCATGTTCGCCACGGGCCCACACGACGAACTGCTTGGCGCCGGTCAAATCCACACCCCCCGGGTCATTGCCCCAATTCTCCGCCGGGTTCTGCCAGACAATCCCGCCCCAACCCGTCGGATCCTTGAACGTCACCTTGATGCATGTCGAACCGCTGTGAGGATTGTCCTTGCAGCTGTCATCGAACTCGATGAAATCGACATCACCCATCCACCCCGAGGGAGCCCACAGACGCTTGTCCTTGTCATCGGCGTTCCCGTAGACAACGCACGGCAGCGCGGCCTTCTCCACAAACGGGAACCGGGCACCGTCCGGAGAACTCTTCGCCGCCTTCTCGGCAAAGGCATTCACCCCAGCCGCGAAGGCCACGCATCCGGCAACACACATTCGTAATGCATTCATGCCCCTCCCTACTTCGGCCCCCAAACGACGACGCCCCGCCCAGAAATTATCGGGACGGGGCGCCATGCAGACTACTGCCGACATCCGCTATTCGTACGTGATGTCATCAAGGAAGAACACGACAGGTTCTGCACGGCCTTTCGCCGTCCAGGAGAAACCCGTCATGATGCGGCTCATATCCTTGCCCTCAAGAGGCATGATGTACTGCTTCCACTCCTTGGTCAGCTTGACCTTGCCAAGGCTGGCTTTGCCGGTGTCCCAGAAGGGCTTGTTCTTCGCGATCAGCCCCATCTTGAACTCGACCATCTCATCGCCCTTTTCGCCGCGAGCCCAGAAGCTCAACTGCTTGGCGCCGGTCAGGTCAATACCGCCCTCTTCATCGCCCCAGTTGTTCGCCGGGTTCTGCCAGACGATTCCACCCCAACCCTTGGGGTCGCTGAAAACGCACTTGATGCAGCTTTCGCCGGCATGCGGATTTTCCTTCCAGCAATCGTCGTATTCAATGGCATCTGTGCTTCCCATCCATCCGGAGGCAATAAAGACGCTTTCGCCCTCGTCCTCGCAGTTCCCGTACACTTTGCACGGCAACGTGACCTTCATCCCCGACTGGACAGCAGCTTCCACAGGAGCCGGAGCTGCAATTTCCGTAGCCGCCTCTTCGGCAGGAGCCGCCGGCTCCTGGGCAACCACAGGCAGGACCATCGCGACGACAGCCGCGATCATAACAAAGAATTTCTTCGACATAGCACTATCCTCCGATTCGATTAATTGTACGTATGACCACTACCCAACTCACATTGACCGTTTCTCTGTCTCGCCCCTAGTCCTCCTTTCCATCTTCCGATGTCTGAGTCCATATCTTCTGAAGATCGTAGTAGGCCTTCTTGGGAACACGCTGGAACGGGCTGGCGGTGCCCGAACCCTGCCCCATGACGCCAAACCACTCCTCCTGCGCGAAACTGTCCGGGAACGGCATCGGGAACACCGCCCGTGTTGTCTGGTGATCCACAGGATCCTCAAAGTAATTGATGGAATCTTTCCACCACTCGTCGAGCCATTCAAACAAAAAACCACCGATCGAATTGCCTGCGCCCAACTGTCCGGAGCTGTTGTAGACGATGTCTTCCCAGTTCCGGATGGCATAGTTGGACTGCATTTCCTCGTCCGGACCCTTGTCGGTGTAGTACGAGTCGCACCCGTATTCCGTGATCACAACCGGCCGATTCATGGTCTGTTTGACTTTCTGCCAGGTCGCCCCAAATCCTTCCTCGCCCAGATAGCTGTTGATCCCGATGAAATCGATCGCCGGCGCATTCTTTCCGTAGTACTCGACAAGGCCGGTCAGGAGATTCCCGATACCCACCGGATGATTCGGATCCAGTTCATGGATCATCTTCGCTACTTCGTTCAGGAACTTCGAGAACGTATCCGGATACTGCGATCCATTCGTCCTGGTGGCATTGACATCGCCCGACATTTCCATGTTGTTCTCGTTGCCCAGAACCCAGGCAAGGAGCCACGGCTCGCCGCGCAGTTTCATGACGAGATTGCTCACGGAGGCCTTCATGTTGTCGCGCTGCTTCCGGTTCGTGTAGTCCGTGCCAAGGTCCCAGTTCGCGCCCGATCCGTTGCAGTACGCGCCGAGGAAGTTGCCGACGATCGCCCGGATGCCGCTTTCGGCGAACATCTTCCGAAGCAGAAGCGTATTCAGACAGGGAAGTTCCGCATCCGTGACATAGAACTTGATGGTGTTGACCCCCATCTGCTTCATCAGTTCGTAATCCGTGGTCATCGGCTCTTCATCGTCCTGCCGGTTGTTCCGGTTGGCGTCCACCCAGACCTCGAAGGAATCCACAACGCCGTTCGTGTTTTCGTCCGACCACATCCAGTTCCACTCCCACGGCTTCACGCCGACGCGAACCGGCGCGTAGTTCATGCCGTAGATGAAGTAGGGCTGGCCATCGACAAACATCTTCCAGGACTCGTCGCCGTACTGAACCAGTTGGACAGTTCCCGTCCCGCGCCGCATGATCTCAGCGTCCGGGGCGACGGGCGGATAGGATTCCTCGGCAACCCCTTCAACCTCCGGCACGGCGTTGGTATTGTCAGGGGTCGTATTGGTTTCCACAGACCCGGAGGAAACAGGCTCGTCCGAATCCTCCTCAGGCACGATTACCGGCACAGAAATTCTTTCGAGTTTCCCTGGCCGCACAATGATGTTCAGTCCTGACGGATCCGCGCGCGACACCACATCCGCCCCCACCAATCGAAGATTCAACTCCGGATGCTTGCGCAGCAGGTTCTGGACGGCATTCCACGCGGCCGTTGCCACATCCCACTGGAACTCCGATCCGGAACTCCAGCACGCGGAATCAGGATAGAGAATCATGGCCGAGCGGTAGGCCTTAAGCGCGTGCATCAGGTACCCGCCCTTCTCCATGGCCTTCCCCACATACAAAAGGCGCACGCCCGGATCTTCCGGGGCGTGCGCCCATACGAAGTAGTCCAACTGGGGATTGGACGTTCCAACGTGCTTCCACCAATCGCCCTTGAGCTTTCCAGACTTCAAGGCCTTTCGGTACTCGGGATTGTTGGTGATCGCCAGGCTCGGATCGATTCCCTCCCCCGAAGCGCGGGCCAGCCCCTCCTTGTCCTTGATGACGTAACGAAAGTCCTTCGTTCCGACATTCTGGAACTCCCCGTACTTCTCGTAGTCAACAATCTCTTCCGTGCCCGGGTCGTACAGTTTGAATTGCGGCTTCGCCGCGGCGGCGCCTGCAGCCGACACCAAGACCACTGCTATCAGGCACCGCCCCAACATTTGATGCATATCGCCGTCCTCGCGTCGATCAAGGCATGTTCGTCGTCACCGAAACCCTGTAATAGTACAGGGTCACGGATGTCGGCGGCGAGTCCGTATATACATTTTCCGGCGCCGTTGCGGCAAGCCCGCCCGTGATCGCGGCAAACCCGCTCGCTGCAAGATTCGT
Source organism: uncultured Lentisphaerota bacterium (assembly GCA_937870865.1). Lineage (GTDB taxonomy): Bacteria > Verrucomicrobiota > Kiritimatiellia > CAIQIC01 > JAGNIJ01 > CALMZY01. The sequence goes on from CALMZY010000174.1 coordinate 11,107, forward strand.
GCTGCGATTGACCTTGTAGTACCGACCGGCAACGCTGGGCCAGCGAATGACGTACGTGTTCGTTCCCTGCCGCACGGACAAGGACGAGAGCAGCGACCCGCCGTTCGTCGGCTGCGTGCCGGCGACGAACTCGTTCCAGTTCACGTACCCATCGTTGTCATAGTCCTCATACAACCCGGTGTTGGCGCCGTTGGTGCTGCCGAAGTTCGACTGCTGCCACTGCGCCCATTCGGACGGCTGACCGCCCGAGGAACCCGTCAGCGTCAGGTGATCGAAGTAGATGACGCCACCCAGGTTGTAATCCTCGCCCGGATTGGCAGAGTAGATTGTGCAGCTCAACACGGCGGTGATGCCGGTCCCCGCAGGCGCCGCTCCGCTCACCGTGAAGTTCGTCCACTGATCGGCCGGCGTGTCTCCGCCGAAGCGCTGCGACGTGTAGTTCGTCACATAGAACCCGTTCGCGTAGAATGAAAGGTCCAGCAGCCCGTACGACGTGCCGTCCGATGTGAACCGCGACGCCGACGGCGTGAACAGGTAGCCGCTCGCCGTGTAGGTCTGGCCGTTCGTGTCCAGCGCGATCGTCTGGGCAACCCCGTTCAGCGGATAGGTTATCACCAGCGACTGCGACCCATCCTTGACATAGTCCGTGGCGATAAACCCGGCATTATCGCCTCCATTCCATGTCCACGACGGTAGATCGTTGTTCGTCTGCAGGTTGTAGCAGTTGCCCGAAGGACCGTCTTCGAAGCTCGGATTGTGCAGCAGGCCCGAAACCGTCCCGCTGGAAACATAGCTCTGGGTCACATCGTCAAACCACAGCGCTCCGGAGAACCCGTCGCTCGACCCGAGAATCGCCACCACCGTGCGCCCGCTCACCGTGCCCGCCGGCGCCACGCCGGAAACGGCCAGGTTGGTCCAGACCCCCGCCGTGGTGTTCGTCGTGAAGTACGGACTCTCGTACGTGATGAGAACGCCGCCGGTCGAGTTCAGGTACTGCAGAAGCACGACGCCGTGCGTGCCGTGCTGGCCCGCGAACTTCTCGGCCACCGCCGGAACCACCTTCTTCACGTAAATATCGTCCGCCGCGAACGAACCATCGCCGCCGGTCGTCTGGTTGCACCGCACCAGCACGCGCATCGTCGTCGCGCCCGCCGGGACTGTCACCGAACCCGAGGAACCGAACCAGGCGTCTCTCACGCTGTTCGTCTGGACCATCGGATATGCCGTAGCCGACGAGATCAGCCCGTTCGTCGCGTTATAGAACTCCACCTGGATCCGGCCGTGCTTGTCCCCGTTTCTCAACGGGTTGCCGCTCTCCATGAAGAACGCGCCGCCAAACGTGTAGCGCTCGCCCGGAACGAATCCGCTCGTAATGTCCTGGTAGATTCCGCCGCCCCAGTAGAACATCCACGAGTTCGTCGGCGAAA
>CALMZY010000175.1 GCA_937870865.1 uncultured Lentisphaerota bacterium
CCTCGACCTCTTCCGCCACCTCGCCGTGCTGTCCGGGACGGGCTACGGCGGCGGCGTGTACAATCTTGGGGAAGTCATCAACTGCACGATTCTGGGGAATTGGGCTCATATCTCGCCGCAATACGGTGGTGGCGGCGGGGGAGGGATTGCCGGAGAGGGACCGGTTCGGAACTCGGTGATCTACTACAATCTGGGAAATAATCTCTATACCTTCGGTACCGGGGTCATGGACTGCGCGTATTCCTGCACGACGCCTGACACGCCGGGACTCGGCAACATCTCGACGATCCCCGGACTTGATGCAAACGGCAGGCTGCTGACGAACTCGGCGTGCCTCGATGCGGGGTCCATGGCGTACGCTCTGTTGAACGATCTGGACGGCCTGCCGCGGCCGCTGGACGGAAACAACGACGGTGTTGCCGCGGTGGACATCGGCGCGTTCGAGCGCTTCGATCCGGCGATCATGATCGGTGCCGTCCCGGTTCTTTCCCCGGCCTGGGCCATCATTCCGGATGGAAGCCCGCTGACGGTGATCGTCACCTCCTCCGTTCCGGCATCGTTTCACTACACGCTCAACGGCGATGAACCGACCGAGGCCGATCCGGTTGCGGCCGGCGGCGCGATCAGCCTGTCCGACACCGCAACCCTCAAAGTCCGAGGCTTCATCGGCGGCGTGCCGGGCCCGACGGCGACGGGGACATACATGCTTGCATCGAGCACAACGCCGATGGTGTCATCAATCGATCCAGCCGAGGGATCCGAGGTCGGAGGAACGCGGATTGTTCTTCAGGGGACGAACTTTGGGAGCACACGCGGCAGCGGGCTCGTGAGTTTCGGAGCGTCTCCCGCGCTATCCTATCCGGTGTGGTCGAACACCGTTATCGAGTGCCTGACGCCCGCGCATGCAACGGGCGCGGTGGATGTGGTGATCTGGAACAACAGCGGATTCGCCGTTACCAATCGCGAGGCGTTCATCTATCTTCGCTCGGGCGACTATGCGATCGGGACGATCGGGCCGCAGTCTGTGTGGCATGGCACCACGAACATGTTCTATGTGCATTCAAGTGAACTGGGCCCGGCCGCCCAGTTGAGCTACTCCGTCGATTCCGCCCCTGCCGGCGCCATCTCGTTCGACGCGGCAAGCGGTCAATTCCTCTACGTGCCATCGGCGAGCGACAAGACGTACTTCTTTGTGACGTTCACGGCCGCGCTGGGAACTCAGCACGTTTCCCAGACCGTGCAGATCAACCCGATGCCGCAGTTGCCCAAGGAGGAGCAGGCGTTCGGACTTGTGCCGGTCCAACCCGTTCCGAGCGCTGACAGTTCTGACTACTTGTGGACCAGCGAGGTCACGAACAGCGCCGAGTATTTCAATACCGCAACCCGCAATACGCGCACCGTCAGCGTTGCGGGCCGCACGGTGGTGATTGGTGGCGGGCACGCCAACGGTCTCTACGAGCGGTACAACGACAATGCGAATATCAAGGAATTGAGGATCTACGGTGAGACCGTCGTTATTCGGAGCCCTCTCCGTGTTCCGCAGACAGCTGTCAGCATCTACGCCCGGGAGTTGCGGTTCGAGGATCCGACTGCAAGCCCGGCCTGCATCGACACAACGCCGCAGAGCGTGACGAGCCGCCCCGGCCAGTTCCAGAACGGAGCAGACGGTGCCCGGGGAGGAGATATCACGCTGCATGTTGGTTCTTTCTACTCGGCACCCGGCTACAACAGCCGTTTCATCCAGCGTGGCGCAACAGGCCAACCGGCCGGCCTCGGACAGAATGGCGCAGCGGGCGGCGACATGCCGGTTACGGGCGAGCATCCATGGGGAGGTGGAGGGGCGTGTCCTTGGCCCAACAACACCGTGTACGCGGCCGGGTACTTGGGAACGATGACGGACATTTACGGGAGTTGCAACAACATCTCCATGTCGTTCCAGTCATCGTGGGGATCACAGGCGTGGCCCGGCAATGGCGGCAACGCGACGGCGCCCGGTCGGCCGGGCGTTGGAGGTGCGGGTGGGAACTTGGCATCCACGGTAAGTATTGCCGCGTACGTTGTGAACAGTGGCGGGTTGGCGGGCGACAAGGCGCCGGATGCCATCGGAGGGCGGGCCGGTAATCCGAACCCGGCGTACTGGGGCCGATACGACGAGAAATTCTGTATCCTGTGGTCGGGCGGATGGAGGCTCGAGTGGAGTCTGTTAGCTTCGCACAACCAGAGCGCGGGCTCGAATGCAGCGGCTCCGAATCCGGCGAGCCCGCAGGGCGCATCCGGAATGGTCTCATCCACCGGCAACTCGTTCTCCTGGCTGAGTCCGTATGCGCTGAAGATGATCATCGAACAGGCCAAGACCGCATACCTCTACGGCCACTATGACTATGTGAAAAACCTGCTGGCCGAGTATCAGGGATTGATCGACGCCTACAAGGCGGCGACGGGCCAGTGGAATGTATTGCCGACGGCGTGGCGTCTGGAGTTCGATCAGATGCAGAGCGAGATACAGGTGCTTCTGCACCGGATCGATTGCCACCTGGACTATTTCGGCAATCCGGCGGGCTGGGTGCCCATGCTGTCGTTCGAGGTTACCCGCGCCGCATTCGAGGGCGAGGTCAATCAGGCGATCCGCTCGATGTATCTCGCGTACTGGATTCGCAACTCGGCGGCGACGGTGCAGGGCCGGGTCAACGCGATGGCCGATGCGCGGCAGAAGTTGAAGGATGAGATCGTCGATTTCACCGGCGAATACGATACGGCGCTGGAGGACATCCCGGGTCTGCAGGTCAGTATCATCGAGATCACGAATCAGCTCTCGTATCTGCAGGGCCGGTTGCTTGTGCTGGAGAACGAACTTGCGGAGAGGGCGCGGCAGAACGTCGAGGAGCGCCACAAGAAGACCTGGTGGCAGCAGGCGGGTGATATTCTGAAGACGGTCAGCACGTTTATTCCCGTCGGGCAACCTGTCGTCGGGACAATCGGCACCGCCATCGGCGCGCTGGCGAACTACAACTCCGCGAATCCCATGGCCACGTTCGAGGCGCTGAAACAGATCCCCGGCCAGACGGAGCAGTTCAAACGCGATGCCGATCAATGGCTGAGCAACCTCAACTCGGTGAATCTCGCCAACCTGGAGACGAACACCATCCAGACACTTCAGAACCTGGGCAATGTTGCAACACCGGTGGTCAACCGGATCAACGAAATCAGCGGCATTCTTCGTCAGAAGGAAATCGATGACGACGAAGTCGCGGCGGAACTGGCGGAGCTGGAGGCCCGATGTCCTGAGTACACGATGCTGGGCGAATCGATTCGCGATGCGACGGAACAGGGGAAGTCCGTGTCCGACCAGCTTGCGTCGGCGTTTCAGACCGTCGCGGAGAAATCCACGGCCATCCGGCAGAACATGTTGGGCGTGGACGGTCTGAACAAGACGATTGCCGATGGCAGTGCGGTGCTTGATGCCCGAGCGCTGATGTACATCGACAATATGGAACGCCGCGCCAAGGAGCGCTTGCTGAAGTACCACTACTACATGGCGAAAGCCTACGAGTATCGCATGCTGCAGCCGTATGCCGGGGATTTGGACATTGAGGTCCTCTTCAACCGGTGCCGCGACATTGTCGCCGCCGGTTCCGGTTCGGCGTTGTCCTCGGGCGACTTCGATTCGCTGAAGGCTCTGTATGAGGAGCAGTTGTCGACGATTGCCGCTGACATCTACAACCAGTACATCATGAATCGACCGGAGCTTTCCGCTCCCGTCCGGTTCAACCTGCCAAGCAATGAGCTCGCCCGGCTGAATGCGGGAGAACCCGTGACGGTGAATCTGGTTGATATCGGCCTGTTCCCGGCCTCCGAAGAAAACATTCGCATTTATGATCTGAAAGTATACAGCATGACCACTCACCTGGCGGGCGGTGACAGCGGATGGTTTGCGTATTGCGATCTCTACATGCAGCATTCGGGCGAGTCCAAGTTGCGGCGGAACGGGCAGGACTACATTTTCCGCCACTACACGGATCAGACACAGAATCCGATCACATGGGCCGCGCGATACGATTACTACGACAACAGCGTGTCCGCGATCGGACCGAGCGCTGCCAGCGAATCGCTCCTGCGCTCCCTGCTTGTCCGTGAAGGGATCAGCGATACAGCGGACAACTTGCTCCTCTACTCGCGACCCGCGGCGTGGGCGGACATCACTCTTACAAAGGATGTGCTCACGTCCAGCGGCGCTGACATCGTGATCGACAGCCTGCGGTGTGAACTCAAGTATGACTTCTTCCGCAAGCGATCAGATCACGTCGGACTGGAGCTCATCGTGTCGGAGCCTGCATTTCAGCCCTATTTCATTCTCAATCGGGCGGATGTCATGGGGCGGCAGGATGGTCGCGGGGCCATGTACCGCACCTATCTGAAAGGCCAATCTGTGTCCGTCACCGCGCCTGAATGGTACGGCTCGTGGAAGTTCGCGAAGTGGACGGACCGCTTTGGCCGCGAGTTGGCGGGTGGACCGTTCACCAATCTCACGCTGAGCCTGTCGCTGAGCGATAACCTGACCGTGAAGGCCAATTACGCGTACCAGGAGCATCCCGACATGGATTCGGACGGCATGCCGGATTGGTGGGAGGACGTGTACCTGGGGTCGATGGGTGAAAATGGGGGCGAGGATTCCGATGGCGATGGGTTGATCAACAGCATGGAGTATCTCAACGGCACCGACCCGCTCAGCGACGACAGCGACGAGGACGGGATGAGGGATGGTGCGGAGATCATCGCGGGAGTGGATCCCACGAATGCGGCATCGCTGTTTGTCATGTCACCGGGTCGCGCCGCCGCGGCCGGGAACGGGGTGGTGGTGACGTGGCCGAGCGCGAGCAATCGGACGTACACGCTGTGGCGCAGCACAAACGACTTCCTGCAGTTCAAACTCGTTGGCGCCGACATGCCCGCGACGCCGCCGATGAACGCGTACACGGACACGATGGGGCAGGCGCAGTCGATCTACTACCGGATACGGGTCAGGAAGTAGACGAGTCCGTCACGGGGCCGGATGTGGTATCATTCGCAAGCCTTGGAAATACCTCAACGCGTGTTTCCAAGGCTTGGCGGAACCACATCACGAACGGCTGCGGTAAAGTAACAATGCGGAGAATCACGCTTATGAATCTCTGCAACCTACTCTTGTGCAAGTAATTGCAAAATAATCACAATCGCATAAAAATCGCTTGTGCCTGAGAGCGCTCTCACATACCTTTAATCATCCCTAACATAGCTCTAGATGTATTGAACGCATTCATGCACGCGTGTGCATAGCTGTTCGGGGTGATAGGGATGTTCTTGGGCTGGTGCCTGAGAAGAAGAAAGTGGAGGGAGTGATGAAGATGCGGATGTGGATAGCGGTTGTGGCGGCTGTTGCGCTTTGCCAGATGGTCTCGGCGAATCTGTTGACGAACCCGGGGTTCGAGACAACTGATACGGGCCTTCCGGGATGGGAGCAGGCCGACTGGTACGTGGGCCATGGTGGTGATGCGCACAGCGGCACCAACGGGATGGCCTACTGGGTGCCGAACGGCAGAGGAAACGGCGACTACTACGTTGCCTTGCAGAGTGTCCCGGTGGTGGGTGGTGTCAGCTATGACGCGAGCATGTGGCTCCGCACGGTCAGCTACAACACCTCAGAGGCGTTCATGGAAGTGGTCTTCCAGGACAGCACGGGCAGCTGGATTGGCCAGTCAGGTACGACGCCGGTCGGGGGCTTGACGGACTACACCCAATACTCGCTCAATGCGCTGGCGGCGCCGGCAGCGGCCGTCACAGCCATGGTACGTGCTGTTGTTCACACGACGGGCGCGACTACCGACAATGCGTGGTACACGTTTGACGATTTCTCGTTCGACGCTGTTCCCGAACCTGGCACATTTGCATTGTTTGGTTTGGGCCTGCTCGGATTCCTGCGTCTTCGCCGGAAGATGAGCAAGTAAGCCTCGTTTGTTACGGATATAACCAGAAGCCGTCCGCGGCCCGGTCCGCGGACGGCTTCTTCTTTTGGCGCTTGTCAGTCCTTCTCTCGCCCCTATAATCCGGGTCCTTCTTACCTGGGAGGTCATGGTGCTCGCGAAAGTGCGGTCCGGGGCGGTCTATGGTGTGGACGCGTACCCTGTCGAAATCGAAGTCAACGCCGGCCACGGCGAACCGAGGATCATCATCGTCGGCCTGCCCGACGCCGCCGTGAAGGAAAGCGGCGACCGCGTGATGACCGCCCTCATCAACTCCGGCTTCGCCCCTCCGATGGGCCGCACCACGATCAACCTGGCTCCCGCCGACATCAAGAAAGAGGGCCCGAGCTTTGACCTTCCCATCGCCCTCGGCATGATCGCGGCGCAGGGCGATCTGGATAAGGACAAGCTGGACCCCTTGTGCGTCATCGGCGAGCTGGCGCTCAGCGGGGAAGTGCGCCGCGTGCGCGGCGTTCTGCCGATCGCGATCCAGGCGCGGGCCGAGGGCTGCCGCGGAATTCTGGTTCCGGCGGAGAACGCGGACGAGGCCGCCGTTGTGGAGGGGCTGGTCGTTTACCCTGTGCAGACGCTGCGTCAGGCTGCGGATTTTCTCGCCGACAAGCTCGTTGTCGCGCCGTACCAGGTGAACGTGGCCGGCGTGTTCGACAGCCACAGCCACTACGATGACGATTTTGCGGACGTCAAAGGGCAGGAGTTCGCCAAGCGCGCGCTGGAGGTGGCCTGCGCGGGCGGGCACAATTTGCTCGCAGTTGGACCTCCGGGGACTGGAAAAACAATGCTCGCAAAGCGAGTCCCATCGATCCTTCCTCCGCTGACATTGGAGGAAGCTCTGGAGACGACGAAGATTCACAGCATCGCGGGCGTACTGCCGCCGCGGCAGGCGCTGGTCGGCCGTCGCCCGTTCCGGACGCCGCACCACACGGTGTCCGACGCTGGCCTTCTTGGCGGAGGCTCTCATCCTGTCCCGGGCGAGGTGAGCCTTGCGCATCACGGCGTGCTGTTTCTCGACGAGATGCCGGAGTTCCACCGGAACGTTCTGGAGGTCATGCGCCAGCCGCTGGAGGACGGCGTGGTCACGATTTCCCGCGCGGCCATCAGCATGACGTTTCCGTGCCGGTTCATGCTGGTCGCGGCGATGAATCCGTGCCCGTGCGGGTTCTTCGGCGATCCGAAGCGCGAGTGCCGGTGTTCGCCGCTGCAGATCCAGAAGTACCGCAACCGGA
>CALMZY010000176.1 GCA_937870865.1 uncultured Lentisphaerota bacterium
GGCGGGAGATTGTATCGGCGCGGAACTGTTCGTCGGAGAAGTCGCCGCTCTGGTCTATCCAGAACTGGATGAAGACCAGCATGTTCTCCTGCTCGCAGATCCGCAAGGCCTCCCGCGTGGGATTGAACCAGCGGATGCAGTTGAACCCGGCCTCCTTCAGTTCGCGAATCTGCCTGCGAAAGACGTCGGCGGGTGGGTGGACATTCGCAGGATGGGTTCCGACGGGATGATATTCGTAGAAACTGCCCTTGAGAAGCACGGGCGCGCGATCGAGGAGGAATCGGTCACCCGCGATCTCCACGCGACGCGTGACCGCCGTTGCCGTGTTTGCCACGGCCGTCTCGGTGGCCGGCTCCATGAATCGCGGGGCGATAATGGTGGACAGGTCGGTTTGGCGGGGAGAGGAGCAACCCCATACGGCTGCGAGGAACAGGCATGTGGCGGCTAATCGCAGAAAACGCGTCATTTGCCGCATGGTAGGGGGGACGGGCGCCGGAATCAATCTTGCAGGGTGCGGTTGCTGTTTTCATAGAATGGCGAGGCGGAAAACCGGCCGCTTCCGCAGGTTTTTCAAGGGGGTATCGTCAATCGGATTGACTTGGCCGCGCGGAGGTGATAAAAAGTGGACCGGTTCCAAGAGATATGCCTCTGAAGTCCTGTTTGTCCTTGTCAGCGCGGTTCTTGAGCAAGATCAAATGCCCTGTGGGAACCCGTAGTGAAACGTTGTAATACTCGCGTTATCAGGTCCTTCGATAACAACCCTCCGCCGCCCCTTTTCTCGTTGACTTCAGATATAAAACCTAGTATGCATCTAGGTGGCACAATTGGTATCGGATGTTCTTCGATGTTCTCGGGAATCAACTGGGAGCTGCGGAATAACCAAGATGCGTAAATTGTCTCTCATCGGGTACAGTTCTGCTCCGGCGCGTTCCGCCGCGCCCGGTTTTTCCTTTCGCTCCCTGGCGCAAGGCCGGCCTTCCCGTTGTGCCGGCGCCTTCTCCAGCCCGGCGTTTCTCCGCCGGTCCTTCCTCAGCTCGCAGGCTCATTTACTCCGGTATGCACAGAAACTCACGATGAACAGACAAGGGATGGAACCATGAGATCATATATTCGCACATGGGTGTGTGTGCTCGTGTTGACGTTGGCGTGCGGTTCGGCGTTTGCCGCGCTGCAGTCCTTCATCACGATGAGAAACGGCTACTTCTTCGACGCGTCCACGGGCAAGCCGTGGGTGCCGCACGGCATTGCGTACCAGACGTGGAACCGGCCGCTGGGCGTGTGGCAGACGCCCGAGCAGCTTCGCTACGATCTCGACGAGATCAAGAAGATGGGCGCGAACTCGATTCGCGTCGACTTCGTGTGGAAGCACGTCGAGGAGACCGCGGACAATTCGTTCAAGTGGACCAACTACGACCTGCTGGTTTCCGAGTGCGAGAAGCGCGACCTCCGCATCTTCGCCCTGGTCGGCTATCAGTGGCCGCCGGACTGGTTTCAGGACGCGTGGTATACGATGCACCCGCCGGAGGTCGATGCGGAAGGCATTCTTCACACCAATCGCTGGCAGTCGGACATCATCAATTACGAGCATCCCACGGCCCGATCCCAGTACTCCGCGTGGATCAGCGCGGTCTGCGCGCGGTACAAGAACTCCAAGGCGATCGTCGCGTGGATCATCGGCAACGAGTACGGCTACCTCGGCCTCTGGTCGGGCCTGCTGGACGGGTACGACCCTCAGTGCGAGACCGCGTTCCGCACGTACGTCACGCAGAAGTACACGACGCTCACGAACCTGAACGCGACGTGGGGCACGTCGTACACGAACTTCAACCAGGTCGGCTTCCCCGAGCAGTACCGGGCCTACGGCGTCGAAGGCGCCATCTGGGCGGACGCCGTGCAGTGGCGCGAGAACTCGATTGCGAGCTTCACCGCGCTGGGTGCCAAGGCGGCAAAGACGGCGGACACGAACCACCTGATTTCGTACTCCACGGTGGGCATGCAGTGGGGCGAGGAAGACTGGCGCTACCACGCGGAAGACCGCGGCAAGATCACGGCCTACGCGGCGGCGAGCAACGCGCCGATCGACTTCTTCTCGGTCAACAATTACCCGTGGTCCATTCTCGGCCACGAGTCGCAGAACGGCCACTGGGGCGTGTCGTTCACCAAGAAGGTCGCCAACGTTCCCGTGCTCTACACGGAGACCGGCTTCACCAGTTCCGAATCCATGTGGCCGGGCATGAACGAACAGCGGCAGGGGCCGCTCGTCCGCAACGCGATGTGGGAGAGCCTGGAAGTCGGCGCGATCGGCACACACATCTTTTCGTGGATGGACCGCCCGTGGATCACGGACCGTGAAAAAGGCTTCGGCATCGTCTACGCCGACCGCGGGATCAAGCCGGCGTTCTGGACCAGCGCGAATGCGTTCCGGCTGATGGAGCAGGCGAAGATCGCTGACCTGCTCGCGGGGTCGAAGGATCCGACGCCTGACATTGCCTTCCTCTGGACCGATGCGGTGGACTCCCAGTACAACCGCTACGAATGCGAGATGCAGCAGATCGCCGGCGCGCTGGAGCGCATCGGCTACGAGCCGAACTTCATTAACCTGGCCGAGCTCGGCTCGGGCGTGTACACGAACTACAAGATCATCATCCTGCCCCGCAACATGCGCGTGGAGGACGTGGTTCCGAATTCCACGAACAAGACCGTGCTGGAATTCCTGCGCACGGTCGTTCTGCCGAAGGGCATTCACGTGATGGCGTCGGCCGACATCCCCGCGGCCCAAAATTTCAGCGGCAAGCCGCGCAGCCAGTATGTGAACGAAGTGCGCTCGCTGTTCGGTGTCGATCCGAGCGATCCGGGCGGATTCGAGGTCCCGATGCGGCGCAACACGTACGTCAACCTGGAGCACTGGAAGAAGATCTTCGTGCGCTTCAACACGAACGCGTCGAGCCCCGTCGCCAACTTCGTGTATCGGCCGTATGTCTGGAAGTTCAACGACGAAGTCACGCTCAGCACGGGCGGCGTGCTCTGGGCGAACATGGATTGCGGCCGCAACAAGGGGTTCGAATCCAGCACGAACAACATCCTGCCGTGGAGCCAGTGGAAGACGACCACGTACATTCCGTCCAGTACGGCGGCGCTGGTTCGACTGGCCGGCTGGCAGTACAGCGGGTCCAACATGATGATGCTGCGCGGCGACGCGGGCATCTGGGCGGATGCCGAGATCGTTCCGTTCGGCCGCTACAGCGCGAGCGCCTGGCTTCGCTGCAACACCACGAATGCGCTGTCGACCGGGGCGTATGCCTCCGTCGGGATCGAATGGTACGGCGAGTCGAACCGATATCTCGGCGTCTCCGAGAGCGCGGTCCTGACCACGCACACGGCCAACGCGTGGGTGAAGTACTCCGTGATCGACAACTCGCCGACGAATTCGAAGCTGATGCGCCGGATCATCCGCACCGGCTCGAAGAACCTGGTGGCGAACCCGGGGCTGACCGGCACCGGAACGGCGCCGACGAGCTGGCTGTACTGGAACGACACGCAGCATGATCCGAATTCGTCCGTCTGCCTCGGCACGTCGGGCAACTCGTGGCAGTTCTGGTACGATGGCGGTCTTTACCAGGATCTTACGACGGGATTTGCCGCGGGCGACAAGCTGAGCTTCGGCGGCTGGCTGTACACGCCCAGTTCCGATGCGCTGCGCAACGGGACGAAGTACGGTATTGTCTCGGTCGAATTCTACAACGGCACGAATCTGCTTTCCACGACCCAGACCGTGCAGCGCGTCCAGTGGGGCTCCCTGCGCGACACGTGGAACCCGGTGTCGGGCATCGGCACGGTTCCGACGGGCTGCAACAAGGTGCGCGTCCTGGTGCGCTGCAGCGATTTCGCGAACGGCGACGGGCGATTCTTTGCGGACGATATCTACGTGCGGAACGTATCCCGCGGCGCGGGCGCCGTGTACGTGGACAACCTGCAGGAGAATCCCGGCGTTGTCGTGAAGACGCACGGCACGGGCAAGGCGGCGATCTTCCTGTATTCCGTCGGCGACAATTCCCCCGATACCGGCGACGACGCGGACTACGAGCCGGACGTCCAGCCGTGGAAGTACCGTTTCGACATCATGACGGCGATGATCCGCAATTACTTCGGCGTCCAGCCGAAGATCAGCGTGACCGGCACGAACGCCTACCTGTGCCTGCCGGAATACCGGACGACGAGCAACGGGCAGTATCTCGTCCATCTCAAGAACTACCTGTACAATACGAACGCGGCCAACGGCGGCGCGCCGCTGACGTTCGCGTTGAGCAGTTCCATGCTGACCGGCAAGACAATCCGCGCGTTCGAGCAGGGCAAGGTCATTGAGGAGAACTCGGACGGTGTGTTCAATGTCACGCTCGACCCGGACGGGCAGGAAGTCCTGTACGCGTACCAGTCCGGCACGAGCGGGACGAACTCGACCAACTTCGTCTGCCAGATCTCGGAGGCGCCGTCGGTCGTGCATCCGTTCGGCGACAAGGTGTACACGATCAAGGTGAAGTACGACTGCCGCAGCCGCACCGACCTGAGAGTGAAGGCGGCGTTCATGGAGAACGGAAACAACGGCGACACGCTCACCAACGAGGTGTACCAGATTCTCACGAACTCGGTGACGGGCATCGGCGAGCAATGGTTCTTCATGTGGATCCCGGACCCGAACAAGAACGATCCGGATTACATTTCGACGCCGGACGGCGGCAAGTACCACTTCCAGGCCTGGCTGGAGACTCCGGCGGCGGTCAAGGTGGCCCAGGCCGTGCCGGTTCCGACCATTCTGGAATGGGGCATTCAGGTGACCAACGCTCTTTCGAGCACGCTCGCCAAGGGCTCGAATGTGGCCATGAACCTGGAGTGGGAAGAGCTCTACGAGGCCCTGGACTGGAAGAACACGCCGGTTGCGCGCAACGAGAGTTACCCCAGCCGCGTGGCCGTCTACCGCTCGAGCAAGACCGAGGCGCAGTTCCCCGGGCACTTCACGAAGGTCAACGCGGTGTGCGACTGGCTGCAGACGCTGGGCTACAGCAACAGCAATCCGCAGGACATCCTGTTCGACGACGTCCGCGTGAACGGCACGTTCTTCGACGACTTCAACGATGGCAACTCCACCGGCTGGGGCCGGCTCGCGGGCTGCGGCAACTGGACGGTTTCCGCGACGCCCGCCAGTGGGACCTCGGGGACGGTGGGCTACTGGAAGTGCGACGAGGCGGCGTGGAGCAACGGGGTCCGGCAGGTCATCGACAGCTCGGGCCGCGCCAACCATGGCACGCCTGTCAACGGCCCGCGGACGACGAACGACGCGCGCCGCACGCGCGCGGGTTCGTTCACCGCGACGAACTATGTTGTGGTCACGAACACATCGTACCTGCAGGTCAACAGCAACCTGACGCTCAGTTTCTGGATCAAGGGGAAGAATATCGGGTCAGGCCGGATCAACCCCATCGACAAGAGCTACGGCGGCGAGTTCTGCCTGACGATCGAGACCAACCGCTCGCTGAACTTCTACCAGGGTTCGCAAAGGGTGAGCGGGAAGTACACGGGCTGGAGCGCCCTGTCGGCGAACAGCGTCACGAACAACTCGTGGATGCACATCGCGATCACGCGCGACGGGAAGAACCGCAGGTTGAAGAGCTTCGTCAACGGCATCCTGATGAAGACGACGACGTATGCGAATGATACGAATACCCTGCCCGTGAAGACGACATATCCCGTCCAGATCGGCCGGGGGTACACGGGCTACGGTCTCAACGGCGTGATGGACGAGGTCAAGATCTACAACACCTGCCTGACGGACGCGCAGGTGCTGGAGGACTGCCGGAACAGCGGCAGCGCCTACAGTCTGCGGGCCAACCGGATCGGCAATGACGACAACATCTTCGCCGTGAGCGGTCGGACGTTTACGAACCACTCGTTGTCGGTGAACCTGCGCTACGCGGCGCTCGGGTACTACTTCAGCGACGCGGAACTGATGTTCCGGTACGTGGACCGCAACAACCACTGCAAGGTTGGCGTTCGGAACTACTACGGAGCCTGGCGGATCAAGTACACGGTCAAGGCCGGCGGCACGGTCCGGCAGCAGGGCTGGCTGTACGAGTTCCCCAAGACCAACAAGCCGGTGGCGAACCTGTGGTACAACCTGAAGGTTGAGGCCTACGGCAGCACGAACAAGGTCTACTTCAACGACCAACTGGTCGGCACGTTCTGGGCGACGAACTTTGCGAGCGGCCGGGTTGCCCTCTCGAGCCGCGCCGAGCAACTGGGCATCTGGGAGCCCCAGAAGGGCTACTACTTCATCGACGACGACGAGAACGGGATGAGCGGCCAGCCGCTCAACCTGGACTGGGGTTACATGAACCAGTTCTACCGTACCCTGATCCTCCCGAGCGTGTATGTGATGAACGACACGGAGGCGTCGAACATGGTGAAGTGGGTCCGCCTCGGCATGAACGGAATTCTGGCGACCGACGGCAGCGTCGCGATGCGGAACGAGTCCGGCGCGGTGGACCTGGGCCGCGTGGAGGATGTCTTCGGCGTCTCCGCGGCCGTGACGGCCATCTCCAACGTCACCCGGGTGGTGATCGGGACGAACGATCACTACGTGACGCTGGATTACGCGCCGAACTCGTCGGTTACCGTCAGCGCTTCCGGCAAGCCGTTTACGACGCTGACCCGGGGCACGTCGCTCGCGTCCGTGAGCAACAACGGTCCCCTGCGGCTGGGGCTGATCGCGACCATGATCACGAACAATCCGGGCGCTCCGTCGAAGGCGTTTGTCTTCAACTTCGGTGCGGATGGCAGCGGGTTGCTGACGGGGAATCTCAAGACGCTGGCGAAGCGCGCGTTCGAATGGCTGCGCAACGACGCGTTCAAGGCGCGTATCGAACTCAAGTACGTGTCGCCGCTGAATAACCCGGCGCTGGACTTCGTGGTTTATTCCACGAATGTCTGGGTGCTGAGCGGCACGGGCACGACGAACTTCACCGTCCGGCTTCCCGCGGATGGCCTCATGACGGGCGACAACAAGTTCTACTGGTCCCTCTACACGTACGCGTGGGATGCGACCAACGCGTGGATGGCGCACAACGGATTCTACTCGTCGGGCAACGACGGGTCGCGGATCTCGATCGCCGGCAAGGGACTCCAGGTTTTCGGGGTCACCGCGAATGCGTACGCTGGCCGGGACTGGGACATGTGGGTCGGCTACAACACGCGCTCGACGACGGTGAGCGTCGCGTACGGCATCAAGGACAAGGGCGCGACGCAGTACGAGGACACTTTCAACGACGGCAACTACACCGGCTGGAACGTGGTCGCCAGCCCGCGCATCGCGTGGAGCGTGTCGAACAACGCGCTGCAGGCGAAGGTGACCAGCGTCACGACCGGCGGGTACGGCTACATCTACTGGAACGGCCTGGCCGTGACCGGGAAGAATATCACCATCGAATACAGCACGACGTTCACGAACAACGCGCGCGACGGCGGCGTGATCTACCGCGGGCGCGTGCTCTACGTGAATCCGAACCTGTGCGGCTGGGCGGACAATACGCCGAACTACTTCGCGACGAACCGGCCGGTTCCGAACAAGTGGCAGAAGGTCGTTGTCCAGATCCGCGACGGGTCGCCTTACCTGATGAGCGACCTTTTCGTGGACGGCAAGACCGTGTTTCTGAGCGAGCCGATCCAGGTGACGTCATGGACGACGAACACGGTCGGGTTCCTGAGCCCGTACTCGAATCTGAACTCGGTCGCGCGGTGGGACAACGTCCGGATCGCGGACGAGCAGTACTCGGTCACGTATACCAACGTGCTCGGCGAGAAGGTGCCGACCAACGCGGCGGTGCCGACGTTCTGGCCCGGCATCCCGGATTACGATCCGCAGTGGTGGGAGCATGACGGCACCACGTATGGCGCGGGCTATGAGTGGTATGTCTACATGCACGGGGAAGGGCTGCATGGCTATGCGGACACGAAAGTTTACTTTGCGCCGCGCCTGCGGGTTGAACTCTCCACCTTCCCGACCAACCTGTCCGCCGCCACGAATGTCGTCGTGCCCATCGAGTGGGAGAAACTGCCGACGAACTCCGCGAAGCTGTGCGTGCGGCTGTGGGATGCGTACAGCGGACTGATCCATGTGGCCAAGACGAGCGCGATCTCCGGCGTGACGGGGACGACCAATGTGCCCGTGACCGTGCCGACCATGCCGGCGGGAAGCAACTACGTCTGGACGGCGTTCATCTTCCCGAATACGGCGACGAATCCGTGGGTGGATCGGTTCGGTTCCGACGACACGTTCCGATTCGACGACAAGGGCATTGGGGTGGAGCCGGAGACGATGATCCGGTACACGGCGCCGCCGGCGACCGGCGGGTTCTACAATGTGTACTCGGACGGAGGAATTCCCGTCGGCGCCAGCGTATTCACGTGGGACAGTTACAGGGATTGGGGGGTGGGGAGCGGTCCGGCCACGTTCAACGGGGACTACACCGGCATTACGCCGCCCGAGGGCACGAAGTGCTACCTCACGGCCACCACCAACGGCACGACCTACGGCGGGTGGGGCATATTCAGAGCCGCGACCGACATGAGGAGCTACACGAACGGATACCTCAAGTTCTGGATTCGGAGCGGCACGCCGATCAAGATCAACCTGGAAGGGCCGCAGTACACCAAGGGCACCGTCAACGTTCCGTCCACCACAAACACGTGGCAGGAGCGTTCCCTGCCCATCAGCAGTTTCTCGGGCATCGTCCTGACGAACATGTACGGGCTCTTCGAGGCGACGGTGGAATCGACAGGCGCGATTTTCTACATCGACAACGTCCGCTGGTCGCTTACGCCTTAAGTGGGGGTGAGGACGGGGGCGCGCGAGAAGACTTCTCCTCGCGCGTCCCCGTGGGTATGCTTCCATTCATGGCGAACAAGTCTTCCTGGTTCCTGTTGACGGCTCTCCTGCTCGGAGCGGCAGGAGTGTACGGCCAGCTTCTGAACGGCGGCTTCGAAGACCCGGACATCCAGCAGGACAACCCGTACGGCGACATTGCCGCGCACTGGGGCCGCTGGGGTAACTGGATGAACCGGGAGACGGCTTGGGAACCCACGCAAAGCGGCACCTGCCTCATGGGTTATCATCACTGGGAAATCCGTGAGGACACGTCGTCGGGCTTCTACCAGGATGTCACGAATGTCCCGGCCGGTTCCGTGTGCGTCTTCGGCCTTTTCGCGTACAAGGACCCCGGTACGGACGCGGAGTTTGTGGAACTGCGGCTGGAGCGTCTCGGCGGCTTTCATGTTCTTGCCAACCGCACGTACCTGATGAAGGAACTGCGCGCGTCGTGGCAGCGGTTGTGGATCAAGGCCACCAATGAAACAGCGGGCATCCGGGTTCTCGTGAACGTGAAGCCGAAGGAGCTGTGGGGACGAAACGGGGCGCTGAAGTTTGACGAGGCCGAACTGACTGTCCTGCCGCCCGAATCCTCGAGGTAGGAGACGGTGTCCCGGTATGAAAAAATCGAAGCGGCCCGGAGACCGCTTCGATTTTCTGCACAACACAAAGGTTAATCAACCGCCGTCAAGCTGGCATCGTCGAACTTGATGGCGCCTTCACGGCCGGTGATTTCCTTGGGCTTCACGATGATCAGAACGCGAATGCCGTCCGTCTTGTTGGCGCCGCTGACCGTGATTTCGCCCCAGCCGCTTGACTTGATCTCGTCGAGCGAGTAAATGCGCGAAGCCAGCGTTTCGCCGCCGTTCAGTTTCTCAAGGCGGAGCTCCACGGATTGGGCATTGCTCTTGTCGTCCTTGAAGGCGTACACGCTGAAGTTGTAGGTCTTGCCCGCCGGCGCTTCCGGGACATCCTGGTAGCAGCCGGAATCCGCATCTTCCATGATCTCCCAGTGGTGGTAACCCATCAGGCTGTTTCCGCTGTGCGTGGGCACCCACTGTGTCTCCCGGTTCATCCAGTTGCCCCAGCGGCCCCAATGGGCGGCAACATCGCCGTACGGGTTGTCCTGTTCGGTCTCCGGGTCTTCAAACCCGCCGTTCTTCAGGAGTTGCGCGCAGGCGTCCGTTCCCGCGCCGGCAGCCCAAAGCAAGAGGGCGGCCGC
>CALMZY010000177.1 GCA_937870865.1 uncultured Lentisphaerota bacterium
GGACTACTACGAAGCGGCTGCAACGCGGGTGGATGACTGGGTGCAATGGGCGCGGGACCCGTGGATCGTCGATCGCCCGGTCGCGCTCTGGGGAGGAGCCGACGCCGCCGAGGAGACTTCACAGAAATTCGCCGCGATCAGCAAGTCGGTTCAACGCAGCCCGGAGCGCGTTCTGAAGAAGATCGTCCAGGACCTGCGCACGAAGAACCTGTTCGAGATCGTGGAGTCCAAGGTGATGGACTGGGCCCGTCCGTCGGAGGGGGAGAAGCGGGAGTAGGAACTTGTCCCCTCGTCCTCCTCGTCGTCGTCGTACTCGGTCGTTGGAGGAAATCGAGGACGAGGACGACGACGAGGACGATCATTTCTCGAAGTACGTATACCCTCTCAGCCCCGTCTCGTAGGCATCCATGATCTGGCGGCGCTCTTCCGCCGTGATCCGGCCGGACCTCACCGCCTGCTCGGCGGTCTTGCGCATGCGGTCCAGCATGTCCTGGGGGTTGTACTCGACGTAGGAAAGAACATCCGCGACGGAATCACCGTCGATCTCGTGCGTGTACTCGATCTGGCCCTGGTCGCCGAGGCGGAGGCTGACGACGTTCGTATCGCCGAACAGGTTGTGAAGATCGCCCAGCGTTTCCTGGTACGCGCCCACGAGGAACACGCCCATGTAGTATTCCCCGTTGTTCAATTCGTGCACCGGCAGCGTGGGCTTCACGTCGTGCAGGTCGATGAACCGGTCGATCTTGCCGTCGCAGTCGCACGTGATGTCGGAGATCGTCGCCTGCCGCGTCGGCGCCTCGCACAGCCGGTGGATCGGCATCACGGGGAACAACTGCTCGATGGCCCACGCATCCGGCAGGGATTGGAACACGCTGAAATTCCCGTAATAGACGTCCGAGATCGCCATCTCGAGGCCGGTCAGTTCGTCCGGCACGTACTTCCGGCCGCGAATCTCCTGCGCGATCCGCGTGGCAATGTGCCAGAAAATGCGCTCCGCGAGCGCCCGGTGCCGGAGGGACATGCGCCCGCTCTCGTGCATCGAGCGCGCCTCGTCGCGGTAGTACACGGCGTCGTTGAAGCACTCCTGCACGTTCTTGGAGGTCAGGATCGAATTGACCTCCATCAACTGCTTCAACGTCTCCGGGGCATCGTCCGGCAGGCTCTCCGGCGGACCATGCGATTCGAATCGCGACGTGTCGAGGATGTTGAACAGCAGGACCGAGTGGTGCGCCACGGTCGCGCGCCCGGACTCGCTGATGAGGGTCGGATGCTCAACGCGGGCCTCGTCGCAAATCTTCATCACCGTCTCAACGATATCCGCCGCGTACTCGTCGATCGCGTAATTGCTGCTGCTCGCGAAATTCGTCTTCGAGCCGTCGTAGTCGACGGCCAGCCCGCCGCCGACGTTGAGGATCCCCATCTTCGCGCCTTCCTTGACGAGGTCCACGTAGAACCGGCACGCTTCGGAAACGGCCTCGCGGATGCTCCGGATGTTCGGAATCTGCGAGCCGACGTGGTAGTGCACCATCTGGAGGCAATCGAGCATCCCTTCCCGGCGCAGCGTGTCCACGACATCGATCATCTGGGACGCGTTCAGGCCGAACGTGCTGCGGTCGCCGCCGCTTTCCGTCCAGTGCCCGCCCCCGCGCGTGGACAGCTTGGCGCGGATCCCGAGACGCGGCCGGATGTTCATCTGTTTCGCGCGCTCCAGCACAAGCTCCAGCTCGCTCGACATCTCCAGCACGATGATGGTCTGGATTCCCATCTTCAGCGCCTGCAGCGCCAGGTCGACAAACTCCTCGTCCTTGTAGCCGTTGCAGACGACGCACGCCTCCGGGTCGTCGATGAACGCCAGCGCCGCGATCAGCTCCGCCTTGCTGCCGGCCTCGAGCCCGTGATGGTATGGCCGGCCGCACGCCACGACCTCTTCGACGACCTGCTGCTGCTGGTTGACCTTGATCGGATAGACACCCCGGTACGGAGCGCGATAGCCCGCCTCGGCCATCGCCTTCTGGAAGCTGTTGTTGAGAAGCGCCACGCGCGACGCAAGAATGTCGCCGAAACGAAGAAGCACGGGCATGGTCATCCCGCGCGCGTTCAACCCGGAAACGATATCCATCAGGCTGATGGCCGTTCCGCTCCCCTTGCCTTTCGGGAGCACAACGACTTCGCCCTTCTCGGAAATATCAAAGTAACCCGCACCCCAGTTACGAATCCCGTACAGTTCCGCCGAATCATCCACCGTCCAGCGCGTCAGCGCCTCAACCTTCATTCCTTAACATCCTCCCGGAGATCACCATCCCGCATGTGCCTGTATCAACCGACGAAGATACTAGAAGGTGTCGCCTAAAATGCAATTGTGCATAATAAATTCTTTGCCACCTCGCCTTACGCCGATTTCATCCTCTTCGCGGCGGACGCGATCACCCGGATTGACGATCTGATCAGGAACACGAGGAGCGCGGACGCGACGAGCAGATCCGGCCACCCCGAGCCAACGAACCACACTGCGCCCGCGGCGACAAACACCGAGAGGTTGGAAACGATGTCGTTGCGCGAGCACTCCCACACGGAGCTCATGTTCACATCCTCGTGACGGTGGCGCCACAGGAGCCACAGGCAGACGGAGTTTGCCGCGAGCCCGAGCAGGCTGAAGGCACCCATGATTTCGAACAAGGGGACAGTCCGCGAAATCAGCCGGAACACGATCTGCGCCGCGACGGCGCAGGCCGCCAGGAAGATCAAACCGCCCTTGAAGAGCGCGACGCGCGCCTTGACGAGATCGCTGCGCGAGACCGCGTAGAGGCTGAGCCCATACGTCAGAGCATCGCCCAGGTTGTCCAGGCTGTCGGAGAGAAGCGCGGCCGACCTGCCGCGCAGCGCCGCCGCGACGATCACGAAGAACATCACGGCGTTGATGCCGAGCACGGCCCACAACGTCCCGCGCTGCCGTTCGCGCAGACCCGCCACGCATGAAGCATCGCCGCAGCAGTCGTTCACAACACCCCCCATCAACCATCGGCCATCAACCATTCCCCCGCACTCTCTCCTTCTCGCTCTCCGCCTGCGAACGCACCTTGCCGATATCGAACAGCTTCTGTTCCTCAAGTTTCCGGATCTCTTCCGGATCGCCCTTCGCCCGCGCCTCGGCAAGCTCCTTGTTCCTGAGGATCTCGATTTCCGCGACCTTCGCCTTCATCTGCCCCTCGATCTCGGCGATCGCCTTCTTCTGCTCCGCGCTCAACGCCGCGATCTTCCCGTTCTTCTTCTCCAGCCGCTCCATGGCCAGATCCAGCGCGCTCTTCAATCCTGCTTCTTTCTTCTCAATCATCATCACACCTCCAGGCGTCTAGTGCCCTGACCCCAAACAACCTCGATCAAACAACATGAAGACTAACCACGAAATACACCAAACACACGAAAACCGCGGGACTGCGGGCCTCCCTTGATTTTGTTTTCGTGTATTTCGTGGTTCAATCTTTCCTGAGTTTCGGATAACGCACGCGGTATAAATTACATTAGCGTGATGTAAGTCCGACGCAAATCATTCATTTTGAATTCCGCCGGAATTGGAGTATGCTGTCCGCGTCCTACGGGAGGTAATTCCAATGATTCAAAAAGACGCCACGTATGTTGTCATGGGCCTGCTGGACCCGGACTCGATCGCCTTTGCCGTCGGCCAGGGCATTGAAGAGTCGGGCGGAAAGGTGATCTACACCGTCCAGAACGAGCGCCTGAAACGCATCTTTCTGGACCGCACCGACAAGCTGACGCCCGAACAGAAAGCCGCGATTCACTTTGAGTACTGCGACGTCACCGTCGATGAGCAGGTTAAGAATGTTTTCGAGAAGATCGGCCCCATCGCCGGCGTCGTCCATTCCATTGCCTACGCCAACCCGAAGACGTGCCTCGGCGAGGAATTTCACACGGACGCGTACGACGATCTGAAACTGGCCTTCCACATCAGCTGCGTGTCGCTGGCGACGGTCGTGCGGTATGCGCGCCACCAGATGAAGGACGGCGGGTCGGTCGTGGCCCTGAGCTTCGAGTCCCGTCACGCCTTCCCCTACTATAACTGGATGGGCGTCAACAAGGCCGCGCTGGAAGCCGTCGTCCGCGCGCTCGCGCGCCGGCACGGCCGCGACCTCATCCGCGTCAACGCGGTCTCCGCCGGCCCGCTGACGACGAAGGCGGCAAAATCAATCCCTCATTTCGCGCACCTCGCGCGGACGTGGCGCAAGGCCAGCCCCCTTCCGTGGGATCCGGTCAACGACAAGACGGAGGTGGCGCAGTCGGTCCTCTTCCTGCTCGGCCCCCACTCCAGGAAAATCACCGGCCAGATCCTTCACGTGGACGGCGGCGTGTCCGCGGTCGGCGGCGACCTGCTCTCCCACGAGAAGCACGCGGAAGTGCTGGCCATGGGACAGGAGACGGAGATCATTCACGTGCCGACGACGGAGTAAGTCTTCCTCGTAATCGTACTCGTAATCTTAATCGTAATCGATTTCGCTTCCCTAAGCGCGAATGCGATTACGAGTACGATTAAGATTACGATTACGAACCGGAGTGCCCGCGCACTACCCTTCCCTCAGCGCCTTCGTGAAGGCTGGCACGACTTCGTTGAGGTCCCCAACGATTCCGTAGTCGGCGATGTCGAAGATCGGCGCGTTCGGGTCCTTGTTGATCGCGACGATCGTTCCGGAAGAGCTCATTCCCACCTGGTGCTGGATCGCGCCGGAAATTCCGCAGGCGATGTACAGCTTCGGACACACAGTCTTGCCGGTCTGGCCGACCTGGTGGAACGATGAAATCCAGCCCGCGTCCACGGCGCCGCGCGACGCGCCAACGGCCGCGCCGAGCTCCTTCGCCAGCTCGCGGATCAGTTCAAACTTCTCGGGCCCGCCCAGGCCGCGGCCGCCGGACACGATGATGTCCGCCTCGGCCACGTTGATCTCGTTCTGCATTTCCTTGACGACCTCGACCACCTTGGAGCGGCCGCTCTTGATGTCGAAGACCTCTTCGATCACGGCGCCTTTGCGCGACGCGTCGGGCTTGCCCTTCTTGAACACCTTGTGGCGCACGGTCGCCATCTGCGGCCGGTGGTTCGGGCAGATGATCGTCGCCATGATATTGCCGCCGAACGCCGGGCGGGTCTGCAGAAGCAGCTTCTCCTTCTCGTCGATGTCGAGGCCGGTGCAGTCGGCTGTCAGGCCGGTCTTCACGCGGATCGCGACGCGCGGGATGAACGTACGGCCGACGCTCGTGCCGCCGACGATCACCATCTCCGGCTTGTGCTTCCTCGTCAGCTCCGAGAACACGTCCGTGTAGGCGTCGGAATCGAACTGCGCGAGCGCCGGATGATCGACCAGCAGAACCTTGTCCGCCCCGTGCTCGATCAGCGTCTGCGCCTTCTCCTTCATGTTGTGGCCGAGGAGGACGGCGACCAGTTCGCAGCCGCGCTGGTTCGCCAGCTCGCGGCCCTTGGACATCAGCTCGAACGACACGTCCTGGATGACGCCGTCGCGCTGCTCGGCATAGACCCAGACGTTCTTGTAATCGGACAGGGTGACGGCGGCCTTCTGCGGCTCGCCCTTGTCGAGCTTCATGGCGTCGAACTTGCAGACCGGCACGCAGGCCCCGCAGAGGTTGCAGGAGACATCCACCATGACGATCCGTTTGAACTTCTCGTGGGGTTTGCCGACCTTGTCGCGCATCTCCAGCGACAACGCGCCGAACGGACACGCCTTGATGCACAGCCCGCAGCCCGAACACTTTTCGCTTACAATTTCCAGCGCCATAGCCATCTCTCTTTACAAAGCGTTAAACCAGCTTCTGTTCCTTCAGCTTCCCGACCAGCGTCTTCGCCGCATGGATCGGATCGCCGATGCCGTCCCACTTCTGCCCCGAGGTCTTCTTCGGCGGCGTGAAGATCTTCACGACGCGCGTCGGCGAGCCCTTGAGGCCCACCTCGTTCGGATCGGCCTTCGCCGACTCGGCGGTGAGCATCTTGATCTGTTCCTTCTTCGCGCGCATGCGGCCCTTCAGGGACGCCATGCGGGGAACATTCATTTCCTTGACGACGGTGACGACCACCGGAAGCGGCGCCTCGATCTTCTCGAAGCCGTCCTCGAACACGCGCTCGATCTTCACCGTATCGCCCTCGACGTCGAGTTTGCGCACGTAGGTGATCACCGGCCAGCCGAGGAACTCCGCGACGCCCGGCCCGACCTGCGCGGTATCGCCGTCGATCGCCTGCTTGCCGCAGTAGATGATGTCCACCTTCTCCAGGGCCTTGATGCCCTGCGCCAGCGCGTACGACGTGGCCCACGTGTCGGACCCCGCGAACGCGCGGTCACAAAGGAGAACCACGTTGTCCGCGCCGCGGGCCGTCGCCTCGCGCAAGGCGTTTTCCGCCTGGGGCGGGCCCATGCAGACGACCGTCACCTTCGTGCCGGGCGTCTTGTCCTTGAGCGCGAGGGCCGCCTCGAGGGCGTTCTCGTCGAACGGGTTGATGATCGCCTCGACCCCATCGCGAATCAGCGTGTTCGTTTCCGGGTTGATGGCAACCTTGGTGGTGCCGGGAACCTGTTTGATGCAAACCACTACGTGCATGATCGACCCTCGGGGATTACTTCTTGGCGGACGCGTATTCCTTGATCAGCGCCGCGCCGATCACATCGCGCTGGATCTGGTTGGTGCCTTCGTAAATCTGGAGAATCTTCGCGTCGCGCATCATCTTCTCCACCGGGTATTCCTTCATGTAGCCGTACCCGCCGAGGAGCTGGACCGCGTTCGTCGTGACCTTCATCGCGACGTCCGTGGCGTACAGCTTGATCATCGCAGAGAACTTCGAGTAGTCCTTCGCGCCCGAGTCCACCGTGCGGCAGACCGAGTACAGGAGCGCGCGGGAGGCCTCGATCTCGGTGGCCATGTCCGCGAGCGTCCACTGGTAGCCCTGGTTCGCGATGATCGGGCGGCCGAACTGCACGCGCTGGCGCGCGTAGTTCACCACTTCGTCCAGCGCGCCCTGCGCCAGGCCGCCGCCCTGCGCCGCGATGCCCGGTCGGGAAACGTCGAACGTCCGCATCGCCAGGATGAAGCCCATGCCCTCGCGGCCGATGATGTTTGCCTTCGGCACTTCGGCGTCCTCGAAGATCAGCTCGCGCGTCGCCGAGGCGTGAATACCCAGCTTGTTTTCCTTCTTGCCGAATTTGAAGCCCGGCATGCCCTTCTCGACGATGAAACACGAAACGCCGCGCGGGCCCTTGTTGCGATCCGTCACGGCCATCACCGTGTACGTGTCCGCCTCGCCGCCGTTCGTGATCCACTGCTTCGTGCCGTTCAGAATGTACTTGTCGCCCTTCAGCACGGCCGTGGTCTGAATCCCGCCCGCGTCGCTGCCCGCGTTGGGCTCGGTCAGCGCGAACGCGGCGAGCTTCTCGCCGCTGGCCAGGGGCGGAAGGTATTTCTTCTTCTGCTCGTCCGAGGCGCCGATCAGAATCGGGTCGGCCCCCAGCGCGTTGGCGGCGTAGGAGACGGAAACGCCGATGCAGACGCGGCTGAGTTCTTCGATCGCGATGATGAAGTCGAGCGAGCTCTCCGCGCCGAATCCGCCGTATTCCGACGGGATGTAGAGGCCCATCAGGTCCATCTTGCCCAGCTCGTTCAGAATGGCGCGGGGAAATTCTTCCTTTTCGTCCAGCTCCGCGCGGACGGGTTTGACCCGCGTCTCCGCGAATTCGCGGACCATGTCCCGGATCTCGATCTGCGACTCAGTAAGCCCGTAGTTCAGTTCGGCCATGACCGTTTCTCCTCTTCCATCCGATTGGTAATTTGTTCTGCGAACGGGGCGCGAAAACACCGTCCCCGACGTCCGAAGCCCGCACAGTAAACCGGGTTTCGTGGGAGGAATCAATTGTTTTTATTCGGAAGATAACCGCGGATTTCGCTGATTTCCCGGATGCCGGACATGGGATTCAAAACGGTTTACAGCTTGAGGTTTGTGCACAGTCGATTAGCATGACGGCGGAGGGTTTCAAAATGCCTGACCAAGCTGACATGGTTGAACTGGGCCGGTACATGACCCGCGAACAGGCCGAAATCGACCGCGAGCGCCTGCTCGAAGCGGGAATCAACGCGCTCATCCCCGACGACCTGCTCTATAACATCCACGCCGGCGTTTCCGCGGCGTCCGGAGGTGTCCGCCTCGTGGTCGAGGAGAAGGACGTCGAGGAGGCCAGGCAGATTATCGAGAAGTCGATTGACGAATACCCGCTCCCGCCCGATTTCGACCCGTCCACCCCCGTGGACGAAACCCCCGAGGAAACCGGGAAGAAGCTCCCGTTCGGAACCACGTTCATGACGGGCGGCATCGCGGCGCTCCTCGTCCTTGGGTTGTGGACGGCCATGATGATGCCGGGCGCAATCGTCGCGGTCACCCGCGTGATCTGGAATGTAGCCCTCGTCTTTGTCATCGGCGGCCTGCTCGCGCTGGTCATCCACGTGTGCTCGCGGGCACTGGCGAAGAAATCCCCGGACAAAAAGGAAGAATGATCCCATGACGATGAAGATCACGGCCCTTGCGGCACTCCTCCTGCTGGCTGCCACCCTCCCCGGCCAAGCGCAGACCCCTGCCCTGCCGGAAACGATGATGACGAAGCTGATGAAGGCGGTGGAGGAAAACGACTACGCTGCGTTTGTCGAGGACGGCATCCCCGAGTTCAAGGCCGGCGTTACGCCGCAGATCCTGGAGGGCGTGAGCCTGCAGATCGCGGACCGGATGAAGGAAGGCTACACCTGCACCTACCTCGCCGAACTGAAACAGCGCGAATTCAAAGTCTACCTCTGGAAGGTGACCTTCACGGACGGCGGCGACGACGCGCTCGTCAAGCTGGTCGTCCGCGATGACCTCGTGGCGGGTTTCTGGATCCAATAGCATGACACCGGCCGTACGATCGTCGCTCGCGCTCGTGGTTTTCCTGGCGCTCACATTCCTGGCCGCCGGCAGCGGCGCGCGATTCATGCCCGGCGAGTGGTATGCCGCCCTGGCCAAACCGTCGTGGAATCCGCCCGCCTGGGTGTTCGCGCCGGTCTGGACGTTCCTTTATATCTGCATGGCCGTCGCCGCGTGGCTGGTTTGGCGCCGGAAAGGACTCCTGGAAGGCGCCGTCCCGCTTTCGCTCTGGGCGGTCCAGCTCGGCCTCAACAGCGTGTGGACATGGTTCTTCTTCGGGATGCACAACCCCGGCCTGGCTTTCGCGGATATCCTGCTCCTCTGGCTGGCCATCCTGTCCACCCTGATCCTGTTCTGGCGCGTGACGAGGGCGGCGGGCGCGCTGTTCCTCCCGTACATTCTGTGGGTTTCTTTCGCGGCAATCCTCAACTTCGCACTCTGGCGGATGAACACCCCATGAACGAAACGGGTCATGCGGCCCAGCAAGAGAAACACTCCGCCGCGGTGACGTCGGTTATCGCCGCTTTCTTCCAAACCGGCATGAAGCTGGTTGTCGGCCTTCTCACGGGAAGTATCGGCATCCTTGCCGAGGCGGCGCACTCGGGGTTCGATCTCGTCGCCGTCGTGTTCACGCTCTTCGCCGTCCGCCTGTCAAACAAGCCCGCGGACTCCCACCACCGGTACGGGCACGGAAAGATCGAGAATCTCTCCGCGCTGTTCGAAACCATTCTGCTCCTGCTCACATGCGCCTTCATCCTGTACGAGGCCATCGAACGCCTGTTCTTCAGGGAGATCAGGATCGACGCCTCGATCTGGGCGTTCGCCGTGATGATCGTCTCCATCGCGATCGACATCTCGCGGTCCCGGATGCTCGAGCGAGCCGCGAAGAAGTTCAACAGCCAGGCACTCGAGGCCGACGCCGTTCACTTCAGCACCGACATCTGGAGCTCGTCTGTCGTCCTGCTCGGCCTCGTGTTCGTCCGACTCTCCGAACTCTCACCACGGCTCGCGTTTCTCCACAAGGCCGATGCCGTCGCCGCCGTCGGAGTCGCCGTGATCGTGATCTACATCAGCGTGCAGCTGGGCAAGCGAAGCCTGTATGCGCTGCTGGACCGCGCGCCAGCCGGCATGGTCCAGCAGGTTCAGGCCACCATCATGGAGCTCCCGGGCATCGACGATTGCCATCGCGTGCGCGTCCGTCCATCCGGCCCGGGTTATTTCATCGACGTCCACGTCATCGTGGACGGCCGGCAAAGCCTGGACGAGGCCCACGCCCTGACGGAGCAGATCGAGGCGGCGGTCCGCGGCGTGGTGCCGGGCGCCGATGTGACGGTCCATCCGGAGCCGCGGCCGCCGGCAGGGCAGACCCACGCGGACATGGCGTAAGGCCTATCTTTCCGGACCACTTGCAGGTATCTTCTTCCAAGAATCGGAGAAAATGGCGTTTTCTTTTTCCAAGCCTTGGAAAAAATGTCTTCCTTTTTTCCAAGGTTTGGAAAAACTGGCGACCATGCGTCCTTTCGCAAGATTCCGGAGCCGGATGCTCCTGATGGTCGCCGCCGCGGCAGTGGCCGGATCGCTCGTCCAATCCTGCTCCGTGAAGAAGCCCGAAGAGAGGAAGAAACAAATGGCAACCGCTCCCGAAGAATTCCGTGAAATCGTTCCCGCGCCCGAAGAACCCTCCGCGCCGGAGGTCGCACTTCCGCCATCGAAAAAGGCCGCTGCGTTCCTGCGCACAGACGGCGCCCGGATCGTGGACGCGCGGGGTCGGCAGGTCGATCTCAAGGGCTGCAATCTCGGCAACTGGCTGTTGCTGGAGATGTGGATGCTCGGCCTGAACGGCATTCGCGACCAATACGAGTTTGAGTCGATCCTGAAGCAGCGGTTCGGCGAGGCGGAGCGGAACCGCCTGATGGAGCTGTACAGGGAAAACTACATCGCCGAGCGGGACTTCGCCATGGTGCGGCGTTTCGGGATGAACGTGGTGCGGATCCCGTTCAACTACACGTTGATCGAGGACGACGCGCAGCCGTTCCAACTCAAGGAGGACGGCGTCCGATGGCTGGACCGGGCCATCCAGCTCGCGCGCCGGCAGCGGCTGTATGTCATCCTCGACATGCACGGCGTGCCGGGCGGCCAGAGCGTGGACCACACGACCGGCCGGGCCGGGCAGAACAGGCTCTACAGCGACGAGACCTGCCAGAAGCGGCTGGCGTGGCTGTGGCAGACCCTCGCGGAGCGGTACAGGGACAACGAAACGATTGCGATGTACGACCTGATCAACGAGCCGTTCGGCGATTACTCGACGAACTCGCATCTCGACAAGCTGGTCCATGTCGTTGACCATGTTTACAAGGCCGTCCGATCGGTGGACACCAACCACATCATCGTCATCCCCGGCGCGCGCCAGGGAATCGAATTCTACGGCGATCCGAAAGAGCATGGGTGGGAGAACATCGTGTTCACCGAACACTATTACCCGGGCCTGTTCGGCAGCGATCCCTCCCCGGAAACGCACGCGGAGTTCATTTACCGCACCCTCCCTCTTCGCAAAGCGTATCTCGACCGGCTGAATGCTCCGCTGCTGGTCGGCGAGTTCAACTCCGTGTTCGCCCGCGTCGGCGGGGCGGCGCTGATGAGAAGGTACTTCGACGAGTACGCGCGCCTCGGCTGGTCGGCGACGCTGTGGTCGTACAAGCTTCTGGACAAGGACGGCGGGCTGGACGAGGACACCTGGTGCATGGTGAAGAACCTCGACCCCATGCCGCCGTTCGACCCCAGGACATCCAGCCTCCAGGAGATCGAGGCCTGGATGAAGTGGCTCGGAACCATGACGTACGCCGTGTACGAGAACCTGGGTGCGGCGCTGACCATGGCGGAAGCGCCCCCGGTCCCGCTGCCCGAATACACCATCCTTCCCGTCCAGCCGCCCGCGGCCGACCCTCTCAACGGCTGGACAGCAACGGACATCGGCAACGCCAAGCCGGGCGGCCAGAAAGTCAGCTCCGATTCCGCCATGGAAATCTACGGCGCGGGCGAAGACATCTGGGACAAGACGGACCAGTTCCGATTTATCTGGAAGAAAGCGAACGGCGATTTCGATCTCACGTGTACGCTCAACACGCTGGTCAAATCGCATAACTTCGCCAAGGCCGGCCTGATGTTGAGAAGCAGCCTCGACCCGGCCGCGAGCCACTTCCTGGTCAACGTGTTCCCGGACAACTCCATCATGCTGGCCTGGCGCTCGTTCGACGGGTCGGTCACGGAGCAGAAGATGCTGGGCCAGGTTTCCCTTCCGGTTCATCTTCGCCTGCGCCGCAAAGGCAGCTTCCTTGACGCGAGCCTTTCGGTCGACGGCGAGAACTGGACCAAGACCAAGGTGCATCTCACGGGAACCCTGACCACCGGCGGCTACATCGGCTTCGCGGTGCTCAGCCACGACAATCGGTTCCTGACGACCGCCTCGTTTGAGAACATCCGATTCGAGAACCGGTAACGCCCCACCCGTCATCCGCTCCAACGGCTTAATCCGGATATTGCACGATATTCGTGCAATATCCGGGTTAAAACACCCTTGCGCGCGCGATGCCGGTCCGATATGTTCACGGCGTTCATTTAGCAAACCCTCAATTTTGACGGAGAGGTGGCCGAGTGGCTGAAGGCAACGGTTTGCTAAACCGTCATAC
>CALMZY010000178.1 GCA_937870865.1 uncultured Lentisphaerota bacterium
TGGGCGAGCACAACGAGCCGACCCACGGCTACATGCTCTACAACACGACCATGCACGTCCCTCTCCTCATCGTCCGGCCGGGAGGAACCACGGAGGGCGCGCGCGTGTCCGAACCGGTCAGCCTGGTGGACCTCGCGCCCACGATCCTCGATCTGCTGGGCGGCTTGTCTGACGGCGAATTCTCCGGCCGCAGCCTGGTGCCGTTGCTGGACAAAGCCGGGTTCGAGGACCGGGCCTGCTGGGGGGAAACGGAACTTCCTCTGCGCGGGCACGGGTGGAGCCCGCAGCAGATGCTCGTCGCGCGTCCGTGGAAGTTCATCCGGAGCGCGAAGCCCGAGCTGTACAACGTCGCCGACGATCCCCGCGAACTCACGAACGCGCTGAGCGCCGGCGCGGGCGTCGCGCAGGACCTGGGTGCCGAACTCGACCGATTCAATCGATCGATGCGGCAACGTACGGCATCCGCGGCCGGGTTGTCGGAGTCCGACCGTGAGATCCTGGAGAGCCTTGGCTACGTGGGTGGAGCCCGGAGCGCGGGGCCCGAAACCAACCGGCTGGCCAGCTTGGCGGACATCAAGGACCGGATCGCGGCGGTGACCCTGGTGACGGAGGCCAAGGCCCTCGCCGCGGCCGGCCGTTCCGCCGACGCCGTGAAGTTGTTTCGCGAGGCCGTCCAGGTGGCGCCGGACCAGGCGGGATACCGGCAGTATCTCGCGCTCGCGCTGAGCGCCTCTGGAGAAAGTGAAGAAGCGGAGCGGATCCTTCGGAGCCTGCTCGAAACAACGCCGGACGACGTGGAGGTGTTGAATCGTCTTGCCGTTGTGGTGTTTCAGTCGGGCCGGAAGCAGGAGGCCCTTGAGCTTTGCCGCCGCGCGATCGAAGCGAATCCCGAGGTGGACGGCTCCTACGTGAACCTGGGCAGCTTCTCGGCCTCGCTGGGCGACAACGAGGCTGCCATTCGCGCCTACTCGACGGCGATCCGGCTGAATCCGAACCTGGTCAAGGCGCGATTGGGGCTGGGCGACATCTACTCGCGGCTGGGTCGGGACGAAGAGGCCCGCGAACAATGGGAAGCCGCACGCCGGACGGACCCGGCCAATGAAGCCGCGCGCGCGCGCCTGGGTTTCTAGCCTCAGCGCGCCTGCCGCATCCCTGTTTTTCCAAGGATTGGAAAATCCACGTGGATTTTTTCCAAGGTTTGGAAAAAACCGGAACCGTCCCGCTCACGTGGAAATCGCGTCTACGAAAGGGTTCGTTGTCAGCGCGCGAGAAATGTTTTATTATCGCGTTGTCGTTTCCACGGAGGCGCCATGGAAAGCGGAAAGCCGGTCGAGATCATTTGTTCGGCGTGCGGCAAGGACACCTTGTTGATCCGCAAGCCGAAGTACGACGGGTTCACCAAGGCCGGAGAGACTCTGACCTGCGCTTCATGTGGCCACGAGTACCCGGGCGAGGACGCCGTTCCGTTCAAAGGCAAGAAGGTCGTCCAGGTTTTCTCCGACGCCGACCGATCCGCAAAGGTCGAGGTGTTCCGGGAGAACGAGGCGGAGCACCTCTGCCGCCACTGCGCCAACTACGTCATCAATCCTTTCATGCAATGGTGCAGCCTGCACAAGAAGGAAGTCGAAGCCACGGATACCTGTCCGCAGTTCAAGCCGAAGCCGCCGCCCAAGGAAGAGGAAAAGAAGCCGGAAACGAAGCCGGCGCTCTGAGCCCTCGGCCCGGCCGGGCTTTGAAAGGGAACGGGCAGCCTCTCTTCTTCAGCCGCTCAACTACAGATGCAAGTCGCCCGCGGCTTCAGGCTGGTACAGGATGTCCGCGATCTGAATCCGCCTTGTCCCCGAGGGAACCGTCCACTCGATCACGTCTCCCTTCGCATAGCCCAGGAGCGCTGTTCCGATGGGAGACAATACGGACATCTTGCCTTCGCTGATGTTCGCGTCGTTCGGGAAGACCAGCGTGACCTCGGTTTCCGATCGGTCGTCGAGATCCACGAAGCGAAGCCGGGTGTTCATCGTGACGACATTTTTCGGCACGTCGCGGGACTCCACGATCTTGGCCCGTTGAAGTTCGGCTTCGAGCGACTTCAGGTCGTTGCGATCCCTGTAATTAAAGGCACCGGCCACCGAGAGCAGTTCGGTCAGTCTTCGCCGATCATGTTCTGTCACAAAGATATGTCGCTTGTTCATGTCATCTTCTCCCGTTATGGCCCGCCAGTTTCGGTGAAATCGTGCCACTGCACATGAGGAGGGTCAACGGCAAAGCGCTCTTTGACGATCATTTTGTCGCGCGCAGCAACCCCGGCAGTTGGCACTCCGCGCAGCGCGAGCGGTCGTTCAGACAGAAGTCGTGGAAGATCTGAATGAGGCCTTGCTGGCGGAGACCGTCGCGGCAGAGGGATGAGGGGGCGTCCGGCCCGAAAAGCGAGCGCACGGTCTGTCGAACGATCGCATTGTCCGCTTCCGGCGGCAGTTGATCGAGCCATCGCGCGGGAGGAATGCCACGCGCGGCGATAAACGGAATCAGCACGTTGTTGAGGATCGCGTCGATGCGCGTCCCGCCGAGGAGCGCGGCGGCTTTTTTCTGTCGTGCGCCCGAGAACGAGAGGCGGCGGTCCCAGTAAATCCCCTGCGAAGATTCCAGCCAGCGCCGCGCGTGCGTGACGAATCGGTCGGAAAACCGGGGAATCCCGCGGCCGGCGAAGAGATCGGCCGCGGCCATGAGCCTGCGCTCGGGCCGGTTTGCCGGCCGCAGCCCGGCGAGCTGCCACGAGCCGGGGGACATGATCCGATTCTCCCAGCGCTCGCGCTTCTTCCACCAGAGATCCCAGAGGTCGCGGACGAACGTTTTCGTCTCCGCTTCCCAGTTCGCCTTCGGCTGTTTCGGCAACAGGCCGGCGACACCCATCAACAGCGCGTACGCGGTTTTGACGTCGCCGCGCGATTCCTCCCGCAGTTCTTCCAACGGCACAAGTTCGGCGAGGCGCCTGAACGGGGCCTTGTTCTGCTTGTAGCCGAGTGCGCAAAGGACTTCCTCGTAGAGGACCGTGTCCGCGCCCTTTTCCTGGATCGCGGCGGCGAGGCGTTCGGCCTTGCGCCGCAGCCGTTCCTCGCCGGCGGATTGCAGGAGGCCGATTCTTTCTTCGGGAGGCCAGTCCCGCAAGACCTGCGAACACGGCGTCGGCGTTGCGCGGGCGAACTGCGGATAGGTCGTCACATCGATGTTGTCGAACGAGAAAAGGGGATTGGCCGCCAGCGCATCCTTCAGCGCGATCTGGACGGTACCGGGCGGAAGGAGATTGTCCGGGATCGTGCCGGGAAAATACGTCACATGAATGCGGACTCTGGCGTATCGCGGGTCGGAGGCGTGCCGATGGCGCGTCCAGTCGGCCGCGTGCAGGTGGATCTCCACGTCGGCCGAGATTCGCCGGCGGCCGGGCCCGATCCGGATCGCCGCGCCCAGGAAATCCGGGCCCGCTTCCGAATTCCAGACGCCGGGGTCCTCGACCACGACCTCCTCGCCCGCCGTGGTTTTCAGGACGCGCGGTCTCAGTTCCGGGTCGAACCACACGCATTGCAGGTGCCGCTCGGACCAGGGAAACCGCCGCGCGTACGCTTCCCGCTCGCCGACCTTTCGTGCACCCGCCCGGCCGAGCCCGATGTAAAAGTCAGCGCGCGGGAAGAGGTTCTGTGAAAGCAGACGGCTGTAACTTGTTCCCATAAGCGCTCGTTTCAAACCGCGAATAAACACGAATACACACGAAGTGAACAGCCGGATTCCATTCGTGTTGATTTGTGTGCATTCGTGGTTGTCCTTTTTGCGGCCAATCCTTCTGCCGCGTTTCTTGACTCCGCCCTCCCGAAACGGCTACAAAGCAGGTTCGCGTCCGTGGCTGCTGATTGAACGATTTGCACTGTATTCCGTCAAAATGAAAACGATGCGCATACTCGGTGCACTCCTGATCCTGGGGGTCCTGTCCGTCCCGGTGTCCCCGGCGGCGGCGAACCGCCGCACGCCGGTGGTCGAGGTCGTGGAGAAGGTCCTCCCGAGCGTCGTCAACATCGGCACCGAGAAGATCGTCAAGGTGCGCTACACCGATCCGTCCCGCCGCGTGCGCGGGGACCTGTTCGACCAATTCTTCAGCGATTTTTTCGGACCGCCGCGCAAGGAGGGCTACCGGAAGAGCAATTCGCTCGGGTCCGGCGTGATCATCGATCCGCGCGGCTACATCCTGACGAATTACCACGTCATCGAGCGCGCCTCGGTGATCCATGTGACGCTGTCCGATGACAGCAAGTACGAGGCGGTGTTCCTGGCGGGCGACGAGATCAGCGACCTGGCGTTGATCAAGATCGAGCCGTTGACGCCGCTGAAAGCCGTGACGTTCGGCACGGACGCCGACCTGATGCTGGGCGAGACCGTGATTGTGCTCGGGAACCCGTTCGGCCTCTCGCAGACGGTGACGGTGGGCGTGCTGTCGGCCAAGAACCGCGAGGCGCGCTACGAGGGCGAAGTTCTCTACCGCGACATCCTTCAGACCGACGCGGCGGTGAACCCCGGAAGCTCCGGCGGGCCGCTTCTGAATATCGACGGCGAGGTCATCGGTATCAACGTGGCGATTTACCGCGAGGCCCAGAACATCGGGTTTGCCGTGCCGATCACGCGGGTCAAGGCGTTGCTCGCGCACTGGATGACGCCGCGGATCATCAGCAAGGCGTGGCCCGGCTTCGATGCGCAGGACAGCAACGGCGTCCTGTCGGTGGCCAGCGTGGACGCCGGCATCGTCGGCGGCGATCTGAAGACCGGCGACGTCATCAGGACCGTGGGCGGGCAGGGCGTGTCCGACCTGTATGACCTCAGCCGCGTTCTGCTCGACTACAAGGTGGGCAGTCTCATTCCCCTGGGCATCGAACGCAACGGCGCCACGGCCTCCGTCACTGCCGTGATGGCCGAATTGCCCAAGCCGTCCGGGGAGATGCTGGCCAGGAGCTTGTTGGGCTTGGAATTCGCGGGCCGCGAAGATACGGTAACGACGCGTTTCGGCATCAGCAAGGGCTTGCCCATCGCGAAGGTGGTGGACGGCGGCCTCGCGTCCAAGGTCGGATTGCGGCCGGGCCTGCTGGTGACGAAGATCAACGATTACGAGATCGCGTCCCTGGACGACGTGGGGCTCGCGTTGGGGAACGCGCGATCCGGCGAGACCGTGACGCTCGGCATCCTGGCGCTCGAGGAGACGGGCTCGTTCGTCGTTGCGCAGAGTTCCTCCGTGCAGATGAAGTTGGACTGAAGCATGATCAAGGTTTCCCATTTGACGAGGCAGTTTCCCGGCTGTACGGCCGTGGACGACGTGTCGTTCGAGGTCGGCCGCGGGGAAATTGTCGGTTTTCTCGGCCCGAACGGCGCCGGGAAGACCACGACCATGCGCATTCTCGCGTGCTATCTCCCGGCGACCGGCGGCGCCGTCAGCGTCGCGGGGTATGACGTGTTCCGGGAGTCGATCGAGGTGCGCAAGCGGATCGGCTACATGCCCGAAAACGTGCCGCTGTATCCCGAGATGCGGGTGGACGAGTACCTGAATTACCGCGCGCAGCTGAAGGGGGTGCCCTCGAGGAAGCGGCAGAGCCGCGTGGACGAGGTCAAGGACCTGTGCGGCCTCAAGGAGGTCGGCCGCCGGATCATCGGCCAGCTTTCGAAGGGCTTCCGCCAGCGCGTCGGCCTCGCGGAGAGCATGGTGCACGATCCCGATCTCCTGATTCTCGATGAGCCGACGATCGGCCTCGATCCGAACCAGATCCGGCAGGTTCGGGAGCTGATCAAGGGCCTGGCTTCGCGCCACACGATCCTGATTTCCACCCACATCCTGCCCGAGGTGGAGATGACCTGCCAGCGGGTGCTGATCATCCACCGCGGCAGGATCGTGGCCTCCGACACGACGGAACAGCTGCGAAACATGATGATGGGCGGCGCGCGGATCGTGGTCGAAATCCGGGGCCCGCGGGATGAAGTTCTCCAGCAGCTGCAGTCCCTGTCCGGCGCGCAGCGAGTTGCGGTTTCGGGCGAGGGGGAGTGGGGGTGCTACACGCTGGAATGCGCGAAGGAGGCGGACCTGCGCGCGGATATTTTCGGCTTGGCCGCCGCCCGCGGGTGGGCCCTGCGCGAGCTTCGCCTGGAGAAGAAAAGCCTGGAGGATATTTTTGTCAGCCTGACGCGTGACGACCCGGAGGGCGCGGCGCCATGAGAACCTTCTTCACCCTGTGGCGGAAAGAACTGTCGTCCTATTTCCTCTCGCCGATCGCCTACGTCGTGATGATGTTCTTCCTCGTGGTCATGGGCGTCAGCTTCAGCCTGCTGGTCAGCGTCATGGCCTCGGGCCCGTCCGGCGTGGCGGTCATGAAGGAGCTGTTCAGCTCCATCTTCTTCTGGCTCGCGATGCTGATCGTCGTGCCGGTCCTGACCATGCGGCTCTTCGCCGAGGAAAAGCGGTCGGGCACGATCGAAACGCTGATGACCGCCCCGGTCACGGACACCGCCGTGGTCCTGGCGAAGTACGCCGGCGCAATGACGTTCTTCGTGATCCTGTGGCTGCCGACGGCTTCCTACGCCTACATCCTCAAGGCGTTCAGCCCGCTGACGGCGCCGGTGGATCTCGGGCCGATGCTCGGCGGGTACCTGGGCGCATTCCTGGTCGGCGCCATGTATATCTCCATCGGGCTGTTCTGCTCGTCGGTGACCAACAACCAGATCGTCTCCGCGATCATGTGTTTCGCGCTGACGTGCGTGGCGTTCTTCGCGGGGTTCGCGCCGTACATTACCCGCAGCGACCTGCTTCGCGACGTCGGCGGCTACATCTCGTCGATTTCCCACATGCTGGATTTTTCGCGCGGCGCGGTGGATTCGCGGCCGATCGTCCTCGCGCTGTCGGTCAGCGCGCTGATGCTGTTTACGACCATCAAGGTGATTGAATCGAGGAAGTGGAAGTAGCGATGAACGGCGGTCATGACAACGGCGGCCCGGTGAAGGGCTGGGGAAAACGGAAGTTCGCGATCAGCGTCAACACGCTGGTCTCGCTGGGGCTCGCCGCCCTTCTGGTCCTCATGATCAACTACCTGTCCTACCGGCATCACATCCGCCTGGATTGGAGCCGGTCGCGCTACTACAGCCTGTCGGACAAGACCCTGGGCCTGCTGTCCGGCCTCACGAACCGGATCGACGCGATCGTCTTCTTCCAGCCGGGCCACGAGGTGTACGAGGACATCCGCAATCTCCTGCAGGAATACGAGTATGCCGCGCCGATGCTGCGCGTGGAGTGGGTGGACCCCGATCGCGATCTCGCGCGGACCGAGGAGCTGATGCGGAAGTACCAGGTGGACCAGGCCAACGTGGTGGTGTTCGATACCGCCGGCCGCAACAAGTACGTGACGGCGCGCGACCTGGCCGAGTACGACTACACGCCCGTCCAGTTCGGCCAGCCGCCGGAGCGCATCCTGTTCAAGGGCGAGCAGGCCTTCTCCTCGGCGATCCAATCCATCACCGAGGCGCGGCGGCCTGCCGTGTACTTCCTGCAGGGACACGGCGAGCGGGATGTCGACAGTTTCAACCGGGCCGCCGGTTATTCGTCGCTCTCCCAGGAGATCAAGAGGGACAATGTCGAGGTGCGCAAGCTGACGCTCGGCGAGGCGCAGGCGATTCCGGCGGATTGCGACGCGCTGGTCATCGCCGGGCCCGAGAAACGGATCTCCGAGCAGGAACTCAATCTGATCCGCGACTATCTCCGGCAGAAGGGCCGCCTTCTCGTCATGCTCGATG
This sequence comes from uncultured Lentisphaerota bacterium, assembly GCA_937870865.1. GTDB lineage: Bacteria > Verrucomicrobiota > Kiritimatiellia > CAIQIC01 > JAGNIJ01 > CALMZY01. The sequence continues at coordinate 7,807 of CALMZY010000178.1, forward strand.
CCATGACGCAGACGGGATTGGAGCCGCTGATGGAGGAGTGGGGCGTCCGCCTGGCCGACGACGTCGTCGTGGATGCCACGCGCACGTTGAGCGGCCGGGAGCTCTTCATCACCAGGTACGAACCGCACCCGATTACCGGGAAACTGAAGAACGAAACATCCATCCTCTATCTGCCGCGGTCGGTCGAGCCGGTTCTGAGCGCGGAGGAGGCGGGCGGCGCGCCGGACAAGTCCCGCGTCATGCCCCTGGCGGCCTCGTCGGAAGCCGGTTGGGCGGAGTCGGACCTGACGCAGAACCCGATGAAGTTCGATGCCGGCGCGGATCGGCCGGGGCCGGTGACTGTGGCCGTGGCGGCGGAACGCGGGCCGGTTCCGGGCATCGACGTGCAGATCCGGCCGACGCGCGTTGTCGTGTTCGGCGACTCCGATTTTGCCTCGAACGCGGCGCTGACCGGCGGGAACACGGACTTCTTCCTGAGCGCGCTGAACTGGCTCCTGGAGCGCTCGGATCTGATGGCGATCGCGCCGAAGCCGGTCGAGCAGAACCGTCTCACCTTGACCGAGGTCCAGTTGAGGATGCTTCACTGGCTTGCGGTGGTGGTCCTGCCGTTGCTTGTGGCGATGGTGGGTGTGGGGGTCTGGCTGCGGCGGAGGTCCTGATTCGGCTATGAAGTTCCGCACGACACTATATCTTTTTATCGCGGTGCTCCTCCTTGGAGGATTCATCTGGTTTGTCGACCAGAGAATGGCCTCGACGCGCGAGCGCGAGGAGCAGGCGCGCAAGGCGATGAAAATCGCCGCCGACCGCGTGTCGTACGTCCAGGTGGAAACCACCAACTTCGTCGTGGAATGCGCCGAGGAGGATGGCAAGTGGATGCTCGTCCGGCCGGTTCGGGACGGCGCCGACGAGGCGGCGGTCGACCGCATGCTGTCCGGCCTGCAGAACCTCTCGCGCGGCGAGGTTATCACCGCGGCGGAGCGGAAGGCCCGTAACCTGGGCCTGGCCGACTACGGGTTCGACACGCCCCGGGCGAAGATCACGCTGGGCGACAATCTGAGGCGCCGCAGCATCCTCGTCGGCCGGACCGCGCTGCTGGGCGGCTCGGTGTACATCAAGGACGAGAGCCTGGACGATGTGATCGCGACGGATACGAACGTTCTTCAGTTCATTCCGCAATCGCCCTCGGACCTGCGCGACCGGGTCCTCTTTCACGGGGCGCGCGAACAGGTTCAGCGCCTGGAAATCCGCGACGGAAGCGGCTTCTTCCAGATGGCGAAAGGCGACCAGGGACAATGGCTTCTGCAGCAGCCGATTTCGGCCCGTGCGGCGCCCCTGGTCGTCCAGATGATTCTCAACGAGCTGTTCGATCTGCGCGTCGAGCAGTTCGTCGCGGAGTCCAAGGCGGACCTCTTTGCGTATGGGCTGGACGATGCCGCCGTCAAGGTCAGCGTCGCTTCCGGCGGCAAGGACGGTGCCACGGAATTGTGGCTGGGCAGTGCGGTCGCGACCAATAAGGACCTGGTGTACGCGCGGGTCAAGGGGAGCGATTCGATCTGCGCGGTGCGCGCTGGCATCCTCGCGCGGCTCGCCATGAAGACGGATGATCTCCGCGACCGGCGCCTGACATCCCTTTCGATCTACGACATTTCGTATGTCCGCCTGGAGGAAGGCGAGCACGCCCTCGAACTGCGCAAGGACGGCGAGACGTGGAGCGTCGTCGAGCCGAAGCCGTGGAAGGCGGACCCCCGCCGCGTGAAGGATCTTCTCGTGGCGTGGATCGGCGCGGGCATCGAGACGTTTGTCGACGCGCCCGCAACCAATATGGGCCAGTTGGGCCTCGCGCCGCCGGTCAAGACGCTCAAGTTCGCGCGCCGCCCGCCGTCTGCCGAAGGCGGGGAGGCGGCTCCGGTTCCCGCCGGCGATGAACTGACGGTGCAGGTCAGCGGGCTGAAGCGGGACCTCGGACGCATTCTGGTCCGGGTCGAACAGGACAACGCGCTGTACGAGATCATCGCGGATGCCTTGAAAAACGTCTCGATCGATCCGCTGTTCTACCGGGACCGGGAGGTGCTGGACCTTGATCCGGAGGATGTGCTGAAGATCACGCTGACGCAGGGGGATCGCGAGTTCTCCGCCGCGCGCGGGGCGTCCGGGGAGTTCCAGGCGATCGGGGGCGGGGGAGGCGAGCTCGACAAGGAGGCCGTCGCGGATCTCCTGATGACCTCCTGCCATCTCGTGGTTTCCGAATTCGTGGAGGATGCACCCGAGAAACTGCCCGGTTACGGATTGAACGAGCCGCGCGCCGTGCTGGCCCTGGGGCTCAAGGGGGAGGCGGGGCTGGGCAAGGCGATTCTCTTCGGCAACGACGCCGGCAGCCGGGGCGTGTATGCGATGCTTCGCGGGCAGGATGGCGTGTTCGTGCTGTCGAACAGTGTGAAGGAAAAACTGCTGCAGGATTTGGTCGCGGCCCCATCTCAATCCCGGGAGGCTCCGGTAGATGTCAGCACCAACCAGCCGGCGCCGTAACCCTTCGCAGGGCTCCGGGAATGAGGACAGCCCGGCCGCCGTGCCCGGCGTTTCGTGGAAGGTGTTCCACTTCGTCCGTCGGGTCTTCGCGACAAGCCTTTTTGTCCTGTTCCTGGTCTGCATCTACCTCTCCGTCGCCGGTGTGCCTGCGGGGCTGGTTCAGAAATGGGTCTCCCAACTGCATACGCGGGGTGTCCACGTGGAGGTCGCGCGGATCCATCTCGACCTGCTTTCCGGGTTCGCCGCCGACGGGTTTCGGTTCTTTGATTCCCCGGACCGGCGCGTTCCGATGCTCGAGGCGGACCGGATCATCCTGAGCTTTAATCCGCTGGAGTGGTTCGACCGGGAGGCCGGCCTGACCGGCCGCAGATCAAGGGCGCCGCGTTGCGGATCAACGCCGGCGGCAAGCTGGAAAGCCGCAAGAGCGTGCAGAACATGACGCTGGACCGCGTCAACGCTCGCGTCCGGATCGAGCCCGGCGGCATCCGGATCACCCGCGCCAGCGCGTCCATCCTCGATGTGGATATCCATTCCCAGGCCTTCATCGTGCGGCACAAGGCGAAGCCCGGAAAGAAAATGACGCTCGAGGAGTTTTCCGAGGCCCTGGCCGAAATTCTCGGCAACCTCCCGTCCTGGCTCCCTTCGCTGTTCGAACAGCTCAACGCCATCCGCTTCGGCGAATCGCCGCGCGCCGATCTGAATTTCACGCTGTATCCGACGAACCCGGCGCTCACCGAGGCCAGCCTGCACGTGCGGGGTTTCTCGACGCAGGTGCGGGGCGTTTCGTTCGACAGCTGGGATCTCGAGGCGCGGCTGGAAAACGGGCGACTGGTTGTCCCCTCGCTGAACCTGCATTATGGCCCCGAGCGTTGCAGTCTTACCGCCTCCATGGACGTCACCAACGGGATGGCTGAACTGCGCGTGTTCAGCAGCCTGCCGCTCAACCACTGGCTCTGTCTGATTCCCCGCGAATGGAGCAAGGCGCTCAAATGCGAGGATATGCCCGACGGCGGCCACGCGATGTTCGAGGTGTGGGGCGGACCCGCGCCGGTCGGAAAAATCGCCGAACACCTGACGGGCTGGCTCTCGCTGGATGACGTGAATCTCCACGGCGTCTGGGTGGACAAGGGGTTCGTGTCGTTCCGGCGGAACGGGATCGAGTTGTCGCTGAAGAAGATCGACGCCCTCATCGGCCGGGGCCGCCAGAAGGGCCCCCTGCGCGGGCACGGCAGCCTGCGCCTCGATACGCACGAGTTCGCCGCCCGCGCCGACTCCGAGTGCGACCCCAACGCCGTCCTTTCCCTGCTTACGCGCAATCAGGCCCGCGTGATCAGCTCTTTGGTGTTCAAGCAGACCCCTCCGTCATGGCAGATGAATGTGTCCGGTGATTTCGACAATCCCAAGCTGTTCCAGATGAAGGGCCACTTCCGCGGCACCAACTTCAGCTACAACGGCGCGGCGATCACGTCCTTCGATTCGGATGCCGCCGTCAGCAACGGCGTGTTGACCTTCCACCCCATGATCGCCGCGCGCGAGGAGGGCAGGGTGGAGGGGTTGGTCGCCATCGATTTCGATAACGAGAAGGTGATCCTCGACGCGACCAGCACGTGCGATCCGTACATGGTCGGGCGCATCATCGGGCCGAACGCCGAAAAGTTCCTGAGGACGTTCCGGTTCGAGGGGCCGGCGTTCGTGACCGCCCGGGGAATGGTGGATTTCGGCACGTGGGAAACCACCGACATCCGGGGCTCGGCCGAGCTCCAGAAGGCGGGGATGGACTGGCTCCTCATCGACCGGGGCCGCTTCGATCTGCGTGTGCTCGGCACGCAGTTGTTCTTCACCAACGTCGTGGGCAGCGTGTACGACGGGTCCTTCACGGGCCACGTGTCGTTCGCGGATATCGATCAGGCGTCCAACGTCAGCTATCGCGCGGAAGGTTCGGTGACCAACATCGATTTCAGCCAGCTGATGTTTGCCATGAGGAAAGTCGGCGGCGATCCCTACAAAGGCAGCCTGTCCGGGGAGGTCGCGTTCGGCGGCGTGGTGGGAAAGGATACCTGCCGGACCGTCACCGGGGAAGGGCGCCTGTCGATCAAGAACGGACACTTGTTCCAGATTCGCCTGCTCGGCGGCCTGTCGCAGCTTCTGTCCCGGATTTATCCCGGCCTCGGGTTTGCCTCGCAGACGGATTTCAGCGCATCGTTCAGGATTCGCGACTGCAAGGTGCACTCGGATAACGCGTTCCTGGAAGGGTCGGTGGTCAGCGCCAGCGGGCAGGGCGACTACTACTTCAACGAAACCCTCAATATGAACGTGCAGGTCCAGCTTTTGCGGGCGGGCATTGTCGCTTCCGTGATCCGGGCCGTGACGTTCCCGGTCACCAAGCTGTTGGAGTTCAATCTCAGCGGCTCGCTCAAGGACCCCCGCTGGCGTCCCGTCAACCTTCCCAAGGAACTGTTCCTGATTTTCGACTGACCCGTGAAGACGCGTCTTCCAGACAGACCATCCCCGCAAACCGTTCTGAGTTTGCAGGTCCGGCCCGGCGTCGCCGATTCGCTGGCCGAGCGCGTCCGCGGGATGTGGATGCTGGAGCCGGTCCAACTGGCGCGTCCCGGCGGGACCGAAGTGTGGATCGAGATCTACTTCCCGACGTTCGTCGAAGCCCAGCTCGCCTCGCGCTCCCTCGCGTCCGCGAAAGGCGTCCTCGCCGTCTCGGTCCGCGGCTACGCGCCGCGGGACTGGCAGTCGTTCTGGAAGCATCACTTCAAGGCGCGCGACTTCGGGAAATGCCTGCGCGTGTGCCCGGCGTGGAGCCGCCGGCGGAAGCGCGGCCGGATCAACGTGATCATCAATCCCGGCCTCAGTTTCGGGACCGGCGACCATTTCACCACCCGCTTCTGCCTGGAGATGATCGACTCCCTGTCGCGCCCGCGCCCGCCCGCGACGTTTCTCGACGTCGGCACCGGCAGCGGCATCCTCGCCATCGCCGCCGCGTGCCTCGGCGCCCGGCGCGTCGTGGCCACCGACAACGACGCGCAGGCGCTTGATCACGCCCGCGCAAACGCGAAGCTGAACCGCATGACCGGACGTATTCGATGGATCGTCTCCGACATCACGGCCGACCCTCTCCCCGCCGGCCGGTTCGAGGTCGTGTGCGCGAACCTGTACGGCGCCCTCCTTGAAAGCGCCGCTCCCGCGCTCGTCCGGGCGTCGAAAAGATACGTTGTCCTGAGCGGCATTCGCGAACAGGAAACCGACAGGGTCGCCGACGCGTTCATTGCCGCCGGCGCGCGCGAGATCGTGCGCGACGGAAACGGGGAATGGAGCGGCTTGGTGTTCGAAATGACCAATGGCCAAATCCGAATGCCCAAATGACCCATTGGCCATTCCTTGGTCATTAGGACATTGGACATTGATCATTCAATCGTCATTCGTCATTGATTGACACAGAAGTCCCTTCGTTTAGGATGCTCCCCCAACATGCTTTCTCTTTCAACCATGGCGATTGCCCTCGGCTGTTTCATCATGGCCGTGAACGTGCCGGCGCTGTTTGCCCCGGCCTTTTTCCGGAAGATGGCGCTGGGTTTCTCCCGCAATGTTCCGGCGGCGTGGATCCTCACCGCGATCGATATCCTGTGGGTCGGCTGGATCATCCATCACGCCTCGCTGGGCCGGTTCGAACCGCTCAAGCCCCTGGTTTACGTTGGCGTGCCCGTCTCGTTCTTCGCGATGGTCTTCTTCATGGACGAGTTGCTTGCGCCGCGTGCGCTCGGCGGTCTTCTGCTTCTGCTGGCCAATCCCGTACTGAACGCCGCGCGCTGGCTGGACACCGAATGGCGGCTGGTCATGGTTGTCATTGCCTACGCCTGGGCCATCGTCGGGATCACGCTGGTCCTGAACCCGTTCCGCCTCCGGCAAGCCGCGGAGTGGGGGACGAAGACCGACCTCCGCTGCATCATCGGCGGCTCCGTCCGGTTTCTTGTCGGCGCCTGCATCCTGTTCCTCGGGCTGAAGGTGTACTAGATCCTGCTCGTTTTCGTTCTCCTTCCCGCTCTCGAGTTCGA